>CAISYQ010000385.1 GCA_903889735.1 uncultured Methylibium sp. | reverse complement strand
TGGATGACCCCGTCCGCGCCGCGCCGGATGTCGTCGAAGGTCATCGGCAGCAGGTCCGCACCCGGATCGACCACCTTGCCACTCAGGCTGGCCCCCAGCACGCTGGTGGTGCTGACGGTGGTGAAGCTCCAGGCCAGGTCCCCGCCAGCCGCTGCGTCGCCGTCGGCGTCCAGAAACGTGCCGTCGGCTGCCGCACGTATCGCCGATCCCACGAGATGCAGCGTGATGTTGCCGCCGCCGGGCATCGGGTCGGTGAAGAACATCCACGCAAAACTGCCGTCCAGCGCCGGCACGATGGTGGTGGCCAGTTTGCTGCCGTCCGGCCCCGTGGCGTAGAAGCTGTCTGCGGTCAGCGTGGCGGTATTGACCGCGCGGCTGAAGTGGACCTGTGGCCTGAAGGTGACGCCGACATCGCCGCTGCCATCGCTCGGGGTGAGCTTGGTGATGGCGAACGGTGCCAGGCTGTCAACCGTCACGCTTCGGCTCAGCGTCATCGTGTTGCCCGCTGCATCCTGCGCGGTCAGGTTCAGCGTGTGGTCACCCACGCCCAGGTTGCCGAGGGTGAGGGCTTGATCAAAAGCGCCGGTGCTGGCATCGAAGGTCAGCGTGCGGGTGGTCCCGCCATCGAACTGGTAGCTCAGCTGCGCCAGACTGCTCCCGTTGGGGTCGGCAGCACCGGTGAGCCGGCTGGCGGCGGTCAAGGCATCGCCCGCTGCCAGACTGGCCAGGCCGATTTCCGGCGCACGGGTGTCGAGCGTGAAGCTGCGGGTGCTTCCCGACGAGATGTTGCCCGCCGCGTCGCGGGCAATCAGGGTCACGGTGTGGCTGCCGTCGTCGGTCCCGTCGAGCTTGAAGGCGGTGGTCAGGCTGAAGTGTCCGTTGGCGTCCAGGCTCAGATCCTGCAAGTTGCCGGCGTCGATGCGCATTTGCGCCGAGGTCACCCCGGACAAGTTGTCCAGCACCTGGCCGGTGAGGACCAGATTGACATTGGTTGCCGCCGCGCCGCTGCCCAGCGCCACGGTCGGGGCTTGGGTGTCTTCGGTCAGCGCGAACCTGGACAGCACGGCCCGCGCTACCTGGGTGCCGATCTGGTTGCCTGCGGCGTTGTCGATGCTGGTGTGGATGCCCCCATAAATGCGGCTCACACCCGCCTCGTCTGCGGCCTGGCTGAAGCTGGTGAAGTTGCGCGTGACCCCCAGCAGGGTGGAACTGGTGGTCGAGAAGCTGGTGTTGTCGCCGAAGGTGGCGGCCAGGACGGCAGCGGCCGCAGCGCTGAAGGTGGAGTGCCCCGACACATAGCTGGGGTGCGGCGGCGTGATCAGCAGTGGCGTCCAGGTGGTGTCCTGCGCGGTGGCCGCGTTTCCATCGGTATCCGCGTTCTGGATCGCGGTGACCGGGCGCCAGAGGTCGTAGTTGTACTTGGTATCCCAGCAGGCGATGGCCGCATCGGCCAGTGCGACGTTGAGTTGCGCCATCAGCCGGGCGTTGGCGCTCAGGGAATTGCCGCGGGCCTGCGCCACCTGCTCGGCGATCTCGTTCCAGTGGCCGGGCGGCGTGTAGCTGCCCGCGCCATCGGCCCAGAACTGGGCTTGCTGGGTCTGGTCTGCGGTGCGGGTGCTGCTGGTAGCACTGCCCAGACGCTGCACTTCGTTGAGTGCTGCGGCGTACTCGGCCGACTCCAGGCTAGGTGGCGCCGGGGCGCGGAACTCGTTGCCCGAGGTCAGCGCGAATGGGGTGACCTGGGCCCACTGCGGGTCTTGGGCCACCAGGTACATAGGACCGGTGGGGCGCCATTGGCCCACGGCGGTGCTGCCGTCGCCATTGGCGAAGTTCAGGTAGCCGTCGTTGGCACGGATCGCAAGCACGGCCTGGGCGATGCTGTCGCCCAGGGCAATGCCGGCGGCCTTGGCCGCGCCATCGGGCACCTTGGCCAGGCTGGTGGCCAGGGCGGCGTTCAGGGCTGCGCGCTGGCCGGGGTAGATCTGATGAAGCACGCGCCAGGCGGCTTGAGCTGCGGCGGCCTGGGCATTCACGTCACCCACGACGCTGCGCTGCACCAGGTAGGCGGGCGTGCCCTGGATGGCGGCCAGGGTGTCGTAGACGGCGATGCTCTGGATTGCCAGCACGCGGGTGGCGATGGCCGGGTCGGTGACGTCGAGCTGGATGGTCTTGAGCGCGGTGCTGATCCAGTCGAGCACCGCGTCGCTCTGGGCCTGTACGACGCGGGTGAGCGTGCGGGCAACGGTCTGGCTGTTGCCTGCGGCGTCGGTCACCGTCAGTGTGAGCGGGTTGGCACCGGCGGTGAAGGCCACGCCGGGCAGTTGGAATGCACCCGTGCCGCTGGCGGTGGTGCTCAGGCCCTGGGCCGTCAGCGTGATGGTCGAACCCGCCTCGGCC
>CAISYQ010000384.1 GCA_903889735.1 uncultured Methylibium sp. | reverse complement strand
AGCCGGCCTTCAACCAGACCCAGGTGCAGACCGTGCTTGACCTGGGTTTCGCCGAGGGCCTGCGGGCGTTGATGCGCCAGGACCCGGACATCATCATGGTGGGTGAGATCCGCGACCTGGCCACCGCCGAGATGGCGATCCAGGCCGCGCTCACCGGCCACCTGGTCTTCAGCACCCTGCACACCAACGACGCCGCGGCGGCGGTCACGCGGCTGATCGACCTGGGTGTGCCGCCCTACCTGATCGGCGCGACCGTGGTCGGCGTGCTGGCCCAGCGCCTGGTGCGCACCCTGTGCAGCGCCTGCCGCCAGCCCGATGAAGACCCGGCGGGCCGCGCCCTGCTCGACGAGGCGGTGAAGCCCTGGCACCTCACCAGCGACTACCGGCCCTACCGCGCGGTGGGTTGCCTGGAGTGCCGCCACACCGGCTACCGCGGGCGCAGCGGGCTCTACGAGCTCATGCTGCTCGACGAGTCCCTGCAGCCCGCCCTGCACCCGCAGCACGACGATGCCCGGCTGCGGCGCCTGGCCGTCGAGCGCGGCCTGCAGCCGCTGCGCCTGGCCGGTGCGATGAAGGTGGCGCAGGGCCAGACCACGCTTGACGAGGTGCTGCGCGCCACGCCGCGCTGGGACTAGGGTGCAGACCGCAGGGAGCATGTCGCAGAGGCGCCTGGAGCAGGTCGCACCGAACGGAACACTCACAGCCCTCTCCTCAGCGCATTCCTCGGGACGCACCCCTCGAAATACACGCCTCGGAACACACCCGCCAGGGCCGGGTGGTGCGCGCACCCAAACTGACAGCGCGACCCGGGACCGTGCCGCTACGTGTAAACCACAGACAGGGTGGCCGGGTGGCATTCCTAGAATCCGCCGTCCGCTGCAGAGCCGCTGCGCGCCCTGAGACCGGGAGACCCAGAGTGAAAATCAAGAGCCAACGCGACTTCGCGTCGGGGCTGATGTTCGTGGCCATCGGCACGGGTTTCGCCATCGGCGCTTTGAACTACACCTTCGGCAGTTCGGCCCGGCCCGGCCCGGCCTTCTTCCCCTTCGGTCTGGGTGTCCTGATGACGCTGCTGGGTGCGGCCGTGCTGTTCAAGTCACTGACGATCGAGAGCGACGACGGCGAGCCGATCGGCTCCATCGCCTGGCGGCCGCTGGGCGTGTTGATTGCCTCGGTGGTGATGTTCGGGCTGCTGCTGCCCCGGCTTGGCATGGTGATCACGCTGCCGTTGCTGGTGCTGCTGGCGTCCCTGGCCAGTGACGAGTTCAGCCTCAAGTCCACGCTGGTCAGTGCGGGGCTCCTGACGGTTGTGGCCTGGGGCGTGTTCGTCAAGGGCCTCGGCCTGGCGATCCCGTTGTGGCCGAGCTTCCTGGCCTGAGGACCGGCGATGGACCTCCTCGACAACCTGGCACTCGGCTTCCAGACGGCGCTGAGTCTGCAGAACCTGGTCTACGCCTTCTTTGGCGTGCTGCTCGGCACGCTGATCGGTGTGCTGCCGGGCCTCGGCCCGGTCGCCACCATGGCGATGCTGCTGCCCTCGATCTACGCGCTCGACGCCACGCCCGCCCTCATCATGCTGGCCGGCATCTACTACGGCGCCCAGTACGGCGGCTCCACCACCGCCATCCTGATCAACGTGCCCGGCGAGTCCAGCTCGGTCGTGACCGCCATCGACGGCTACCAGATGGCGCGCCAGGGCCGGGCGGGCGCGGCCCTGGCCGCCGCGGGTCTCGGATCCTTCTTCGCCGGCTGCGTGGGCACGGTGATCATCGCCGCCTTCGCGCCGCCGCTCACCGAACTGGCCTTCAAGTTCGGACCGGCGGAGTACTTTTCCCTGATGGTGTTGGGCCTGATCGGTGCGGTGGTACTGGCCTCGGGCTCACTGGTCAAGGCGATCGCCATGATCGTGCTCGGGTTGCTGCTCGGCCAGGTCAACACCGATGTCATTTCCGGCGCACCGCGCTTCAGCTTCGACATCCCCGAGCTGACCGATGGCATCGGCTTCGTGGCCATCGCGATGGGCGTGTTCGGCTTTGGCGAGATCATTGCCAACCTCGGCAAGCCCGAGGAGCACCGCGAGGTCTTCACCAAGGACGTGAAGGGCCTGTGGCCGACGCGGCAGGATTTCCACAACGCCTGGCCGGCGGTGGTGCGCGGCACCGCACTCGGTTCGGTGCTCGGCGTGCTGCCGGGGGGCGGCGCGCTGCTGGCTTCGTTCGCGGCCTACACCCTCGAGAAGAAGATGCCCGCGCGGCCCGGCGATGTGCCTTTCGGCAAGGGCAACATCCGCGGCGTGGCCGGCCCCGAGAGCGCCAACAACGCCGGCGCACAGACCAGCTTCATCCCCATGCTCACCCTCGGCATCCCGCCCAATGCGGTGATGGCGCTGATGGTGGGCGCGATGACGATCAAGGGCATCCAGCCCGGCCCCCAGGTCATGAGCAGCAACCCCGAGCTGTTCTGGGGCCTGATTGCCAGCATGTGGGTCGGCAACCTGATGCTGATCGTGCTGAACCTGCCGCTGATCGGCATCTGGATCAAGCTGCTGACGGTGCCCTACCGCCTGCTCTTTCCGGCCATCATGGTGTTCTGCTGCATCGGCCTCTACACCCTGAACAACAACAACTTCGACGTCTTCATGGCGGCCGGTTTCGGCGTGCTGGGCTATGGGTTCTACAAGCTCGGCTGCGAGCCGGCACCGCTGCTGCTGGGCTTCATCCTCGGTCCCATGATGGAGGAGAACCTGCGCCGCGCCCTGCTGCTCAGCCGCGGTGAATGGAGCACCTTCCTCACCCGACCGCTCTCGGCGGGGCTGCTGCTCGCTGCCGTGGTGATGGTCGTGGTGGTGATGCTGCCGTCCATCCGCCGCAAACGCGAGGT
>CAISYQ010000383.1 GCA_903889735.1 uncultured Methylibium sp. | reverse complement strand
GATACCGTGATCGACGTCAGCGGGGCGACGCTGGCGGCCAAAACAGCCAACGGCTTCGTTCTCGATGCGGCGACGCCGCACGCCCTGTGGCTGGTGCTCCAGCGCGCCACGCGCTGCTGGCACGACCGCCGGCTCTGGCAGCGCATCCAGCAGAACGGCATGCGCCGCGACTTCTCCTGGGAACACGCGGCCCACGAGTACGTGAACCTGTATCGCGACGCCATCGCCGCCCGCGCCTGAAGCTTCCAGTGCCCGAGATCGTCATCATCGCCGCCGTCGCCCGCAACCGGGTGATCGGCAAGGACAACAAGCTGCTCTGGAACATCCCCGAAGACATGGCGCATTTCAAGGCGCTGACTTCGGGCCACACAGTCATCATGGGCCGCAAGACCTGGGAGTCGCTGCCGCCGCGTTTTCGGCCCCTGCCCGGCCGTCGCAACCTGGTCGTGACCCGCAACCCAGACTGGCAGGCCGAGGGCGCCGAAGCGGCCGCCTCGCTCGAGGACGCGCTGGCGCGGCTCGAGCGGGTCGCCGACCCAGGCAAGCGCCCCAGCGAGATCCCCGAAGGGCCCCCCACCGCCCGGCCCATCGCCCCCCCCACGGAGCGCGCCTTCGTCATCGGCGGCGGCGAGCTCTACGCCCAGGCCCTGCCGCTGGCCGACGCGCTGGAACTGACCGAGATCGACGCCGACTTCGACGCCGACACCTTCTTCCCGCCCTGGGACCGCCGCGCCTTCACCGAAGTCTCGCGGCAGAACCATGTCAGCGAGGCGGGTTGGCGCTACGCCTTTGTTGGGTACCGGAGGAATCCGGGGGGCTGAGGCTGAACTGGACCTGGATCGCGCCCGGCCGCCCTCGACCTTGACCGGGTCGCGGCGCAGGGCCTCCGTCACCGGAGCGCAGGTCGGCCTGCCGTCACGCACATCGAACTTGCCCTGGTGCAGCGGGCACTCGATCTCGTGACCGTCCAGGAAACCGTCGCACAGGCGTGCATGGCCGTGGGTGCAGAGGTTGTGGCATCTCCTGCAGCGCGCGGACAGGCTCGCCACGGCCACCGAGCGGCTGGCCGAGCCCTTCGAGCTCACCTCCAGGCCCCACCCGATCGATCTGCCCGAGGTCGCCATCAACATGTTCTGGCACGCCAAGGTGCACCGCTCGCCCGCGCACCCGGGGTTGCGGGGCGTCGTCTTCGACCTTGTTGGCGAGAACAAACAGATCTGATCACTTGGCCGGTGACACGCGAATCGCCGTGGCCTCCCGCCCCCTCCGGTCAGCCGCAATGCCCCACATCACCGCAGGCGGTGCAGAAGTCGCACCCGTCCCGGTGGATGACCGTGGCATTGCCGCATTCGCCGCAGACCCTGCCGGCCATCACGAGACCGCGCTCGGCTGGCTCGCCGGAGGGCTCGAGCACCCCCATGTCGCGCAAGGGGTGCCCGTCCTCGTCGAGAACACCCAACATGGCGTACCGGTGGATCATCAGCCGCGCCATGTAGGCCACCGTGGAGGGCCAGGTCTGCTGGCGCCTTTCGCCCGGCGGTAGCCCGGGGACGAAGGCCATGAAGTGGCCCAGTGGCTCCGCATAATTCAACAGCTTGCGCAGCTTCATGCCGATCCAGGCCGGGTCGACGACCCGCATGTCCAAGGACAGCAGCCGCGCCAGGCCGTCGAGCGCACGCGGGTAGTTGCCGGAAAATCCAACGGCGCACGGACGCGTCACGGTGGCACCGTCGGGCCCCGGCAGCGTGACTTCCTTGAGCGTCAGCGTGAAGGCCTCGCCGGTGGCCGGGTTGTCGATATCAACCGCCCAGGCCAGCGTGCCCGAAGGGCCGGTATGCGGCTCGGTCACGCTGAACATCGCATCCACCACCGGCGTGCGGTCGCTGCGCCCCGCACCAGGCAGCGCCTGGACCTGCTCCCAGCGCCAGCGGATCACGGCGGCGGTGGCCGCCACCACGCCCGGGAAGCGTCGCCGCTCACCGTGGGGCGGGAACGGCATCTCGAACTCCCGCTCCTCGGCGACCGTGGCCAGCGCGTCGAGCTTGAGCGTCAGCCAGGCCGAGTCGTTGGCTCGCAGGTCCATGGACAGCGTCTTGGCCAGCGCACCCAGCCCCCTGGGCTGTTCCGCGCCATTGACCCACACCTCGAAGGGCTGCACCGCCCCGCCGCCCGGCGGCGCCAGTTCACCGACGAAGATCGCGAACTCCCCAAAGGGGTGGCGCACCATGAACGTCCAGGCCGAATTGCCCGAGGGCAGATCGGGGCGACCAGGCCAGCGCAGGGAGGACAGCACAGGTGCCGGCCAACGATCGAGCGCAAGGCGGCGGTTTGCACCGTCGATCTGAAGCGGCTCAACCGCCGTCGCCACAGCCCCCGAACCAACGCTGAGGACGCAACCGAGAATGGCGTTGGGGCGGTAGGTCGCCAGTCCCTTCAAGCCCGCCGCCCAGGCCTCCACATAGAGGTTCTGGAATTCAGCATACGGGTAGTCGACCGCCACGTTGACGGTCTTGGAGATCGCCGTGTCGATGCAGGGGGCGACCGCCGCCACCATCGCGGCATGCGCCTGCGCGCTCATCTCCAGGGCCGTGACAAAGGCCGGCGTGAGCGGGGCATGCTCGCCCTTGAGATGGCGGTAGAGGCGCCATGCGTGGTCTTCCACCGCATGTTCCTTGAGGCTGCCGTCCGGCATGCGCTTCTTGCGGAGGTAGCGCCAGCTGAAGGCGGGTTCGATGCCGTTGCTGGCGTTGTCCGCGAAGGCCAGGCTGATGGTGCCGGTGGGTGCGATCGACAGCAGGTGTGAATTGCGCAGACCCTGGGCGCGGATGCGCTCGCGCAGCGGGGCGGGCAGCCGTGAGGCGAAGCCGGTACCGCCAAGGTAGGCGTCGGCATCGAACAAGGTAAAGCTGCCGCGCTCCAGCGCCAGGTCGGCCGAGGCTTCATAGGCCGCATCGCGCAATGCCTCAGCGATGCGCCGGGCCATCTCGCGCGCTGCGGGCGTGTCATAGCGGAGATTGAGCATCACCAGGGCGTCGCCCAGTCCGGTGAAGCCCAGGCCGACGCGGCGCTTGGCCAGTGCCTCCTCCCGCTGCTGCGGCAGGGGCCACACCGTCACGTCGAGGACGTTGTCCAGCATCCGGACCGCCACCTTCGCCAACTGGGCGAACGCCAGCCCGTCAAAATTCGCCCCGTCCTCGAAAGGCTCCCGGACGAAGCGGGTCAGGTCGATCGAGCCCAGACAGCAGCAACCGTAAGGCGGCAGCGGCTGCTCGCCGCAGGGGTTGGTCGCCGCGATCTGCTCGCAGTAGGACAGGTTGTTGTCGCGGTTGATCGAGTCCAGGAACAGCACCCCCGGTTCGGCATGGTCGTAGGTCGATCGCATGACCTGCTCCCACAGATCCCGGGCCCGCGGTCGGCGGTAGACCCACACCCCATCGCCGCCCGGCTGCGAGCGCTGGAAGGCACCTGCCCGCTTTTGCGCCGCCCCCGGTTCCGCCCGGTGGAGGAGCTCGATTTCGGTGTCGTCCTGCACCGCCTGCATGAAGGCGTCGGTCACGCCGATCGACAGGTTGAAATTCTTCAGATCGCCGCCGTCCTTGGCATGGATGAACTCCTCGATATCCGGGTGATCGCAGCGCAGCACCCCCATCTGCGCGCCGCGCCTCGCCCCGGCCGACTCCACCGTCTCGCACGAGCGGTCGAACACACGCATGTAGCTCACCGGACCCGAGGCGCTGCTCTGTGTGCTGCCGACCCAGGCGCCGCGCGGGCGTATGCGCGAGAAATCGTAGCCCACACCGCCGCCCCGGCGCATCGTCTCGGCCGCCTCGGTGAGCGCCGTGTAGATGCCCGGATGCCCCTCCTCCACATGGGCGATCGAATCGCCCACCGGCTGAACGAAACAGTTGATCAGGGTCGCCGACAAGGCGGTTCCGGCGGCCGACTGGATGCGCCCGGCGGGAATGAAGCCGGCCGCCAGAGCTTCGGCAAACCGCGCCTCCCAATGCGCTCGCTCTTGCGCTGGCTCGGCCTGCGCCAAAGCGCGCGCGACGCGGCGGTTGACCGCCTCGATGGAGTGCTCCTCGTCCTTGGCGTACTTTTCCATCAACACCTCGGTGCTGATGGCCTGGGCGGGAAGCCGCTGCAACGTCGCCGGATCAGGGTCGCCGGGACAGGTGTCAGGTTGGAGGTCGGAGGATTCAGGCGTCATCCGGCAATGATGTGTGGTGCAGACCTTCTCGAAGCTTGATCTGACGCAAAGCGACGACCGGCGGTGGCCATGGGCCACGATCGCGAGATCTGCCAAGGACCCGGGCCACAGAGAACCGGGCTCTGCCTCCGCAGTGCTACCCTTCAACCCCGGTCGGGCAGCGGGTCCTGCGCGTGAGGCCGGCAAGCACCCGAACCGCTTCTTTGGCGCGCTCATGGCGCGTTCTTGGCCTCTCTTGCGGCCCTTTTTCGCGTTTCTTTCCACGCCACCGCCATGCCCTCCCCAAACCGTTCGCGAGCTGCCCCGAACACCCCCTTCAAGCCGTGGATCCTGTGCGGGCTGCTCATCGCCTCCTTCCAGGCGGCGGGTCAAACCGCCCCGGCCACGGCGGCCAGCGCGGTGCCACCGATCAGCGCCCGGGTGCTGATGAGCACCTCCACCACCTGGAACGGCGAGCCGCTGCGTTACCCGGCGGCGCCGCCCCAGATCACGGCGCTGGAGATCGAGATCGCGCCGGGTGCCGAGACCGGCTGGCACCAGCACCCCATGCCCTCGCTCGCCTACATGGTCGAGGGGGAGCTCGAGGTCCGCCTGAAGGATGGTCGCAGCCAGCGACTCCAGGCCGGCGACAGCTTCGCCGAGGTGGTTGACACCCTGCACAACGGCCGCAACACCGGAGGGCAGCCCGCCCGCCTGATCGTGTTCTACCTGGGCGTCGCCGCCATGCCGCTGTCGGTGGCCGCGCCGCGCTGACGCCCGCGCAGCACACTCACGCCATCCCGGACCCCGCTGGGCCGGCATCCCCACAACCGGAGAGACAAGACCATGGACACCCCTGACAGCATGCCCACCTGGCTCAAGGTCATCGCCGCCATCCTCGATTTCCTCACCATCTTCATGGCCGCCGGCTACGTCATCTCCAGGTTGACCGGCCAGTCCACCGACGGTGGCTTCAAGCTCAAGGGCACGCCGGCCCTCGTGTTGTTTGCCGTGGTCATCGCCTACTTCTGGCTGCTGCCCAAGATCGCCGGATCGACGTTCTGGCAATGGGTCTTGGGTCCGCGAGGCTGAGCGGACGGCGGGTCCATGCCCGCCGCGCCCCTCAGAACCCGGCAATTCATTGACGGTTTTCGCGAGGGTATTCGGGGATCGATATTTGCCGCGATTGGATTTCGCCAACCCGCTGCATGCGCGATAGTCCGCCAACTCCGCCCATGGATCGCACTCAACGAACCCCAGTGGCTGGGGCGCGGGGCCCTTGCCCCATCGGCGTCAAGCGCCGCCGCCCACCGAATTCGCCATGTCCACTGAACGCCCAGACCCCAAGACCCCGTCCAAGGCCGATCGCGCCGAGCTCTCGCTCGACACCTTGGACCGGGTGGTGGGGGGTGCGGGCGCCAACGTGCGGTCCGAAGACGCCACGCAAGACCAGTTGGCCGCCTACACCGCCGCGCAGGTCGATGCCTTCGCGGCAGACCCGCTCACGGGCCTGGACGACGAGGTTGATGACCCGGTCCCGGTCCAAGACCTGGACCCGGGCGGTACCGAGCCGGCCCGCCCGGATCCCGCGCCGTGGGGTGGATGGACGCCCCAGCAGGCCGACAGCCTGGGCATGAGGATCGACCCCCTGAGCGCGCCGCCTGACGGCCTGGTGATGGGGATGGATGAAGCGTTCGCAGCTTTTTTGGACCCGGACGACGCCGTCACCCAGGACCTGGGCGACTTTGCCGGCGGCGCCACGGCCGCTTACTTCGATGACCGGGTCACCGGCATCAAGGAGGGGGGTTTCAGCGCGGCCCTGACGCCAGGATCGCGCAGCCATGGGTGAACTCAAGAGCCGAGCCCGGGCCCTGATGAACGCCTGGACCACGGGCGAGGCGAGCGGGCTCGCGGACATCCTGGCCCCGCAGTTCGAGGAGATCGATCGCCCCCAGGCCGCGGCCCTGGGTCTGGACGGTCTGCGCGAGAAGCTGGCGCTCTTCCACGAGGTGCACGCCCAGGTCACGCTGAACGTGCGCAAGCAGGTGGCCGACGGCGATCTGGTCTGCACGCAGTGGACGATCAGCGCCACCCTGCGCACGCCCGACGACCCCACGGCCTCCCAGCCGCAGCGGGTGGCCATGAGCGGCATGTCCTGGGCCCACTTTGCCGAGGGCAGGATCATCAGGCACCTGGTCTACCGTGACATCGTGGGCTACCTGATGCAGCGCGGCTACCAATGGTCCCCCGCCCCACCCAAAGCCGCCGCCCGGCCCAAAGTCCTTCCCGCCGCGCTTCCCGTTGCCCAGACAGACGCCCGGCCATGAGTCCCGCCATCGACCACCGGTCCTCGGCCAAGGCCCTGCTCCAGCAGATGCTCAGGGCAGCCTCCAGCGCCAGCATCTTCAAGGGCTTTCTGGCCACCCATATGGCCGTGGAAGTGGAAGGCACCGTGGTCCCCCGCTACCGGCTCAGCAAGCCGGAGACCATCAAGCGCTTCGCGGAGGCCTTTGGCTTCGCCTCGGGCGGCACCGTATCGCTGCTCACGGCCGTGGAAGACGGCCGCACGGCCTGCGGCCGGGTGCTGCTGACCCAGAGGAAGCACGACTTGAAGTCCATGCCCCGGCTCGACCCCAGGGCCGAGCTCGTGGTCGAGGCCACGATCTGGCTGGAGCTCGATGACCGGGGCCTGATCGCCCACCTTCACTTCGTGGCCGACATGCTCACCCCCGGCATGGCCCTGGGCCGGCAGATGGTCAAGGCGCCCACGCCCGCCGTTGGAGCCACGGCCACCTGAGGCACTGTCCGCCTGGCGCGCCGCGCTGGGCCTCAAGGCGCTGATGCGTGACCCCGAGCCGAGCCGAACAGGCGCCTTGGCCCTGCCGAGGCGCCTGTTCCACCCCAGCCTCTGCCTTCACCAGGGTATGTTGGGATCGATATTTACCGCGATTGGATTTCTCGATTACGTTTCGGGGTCCATAGTCAACACATTCCAGGGCGCATTGACCGCGCTCAAAGAACCCAGCGGCTGGGGGCCCGAGCCCCCACCTCGCCAGCGGCGCCCGCCGCCTCAACCAGGAACTGCCATGTCCACCCAACGCCCCGATCCCAAGACCTCGTCCAAGTCCGCTCCCGTCGAGCTCTCGCTCGACACCCTGGACCAGGTGGTCGGTGGCGCGGGCACCGCCGTGCGGCCCGAGGACGCCACGCAGGATCAGCTGGCCGCCTACACCGCCGCGGAGGTCGATGCCTTCACGGTGGACCAGATCACCGGCCTGGCCGACAAGGTCCAGTTCCTCAGTGACAAGGCCCTGAGCAGCCTGGACGCCACGCAGGTCAACGGGCTGAGCGCGACGCAGGTCACCGCCCTGGGCAACAACATCGCCTACCTCGCCCCCGCCGCTGTGAACAGCCTGGATGCCACCCAGGTCAACGGCCTGGGCGCGACGCAGGTCACCGCCCTGGGCAACAACATCGCCCACCTCGCCCCCGCCGCTGTGAACAGCCTGGATGCCACCCAGGTGGACGGCCTGGGCGCCGCGCAAGTTGGCGCGCTCGGCCAGAACATCGCCCACCTCGCCCCCGCCGCCATCAACAGCCTGAACGCCACGCAGGTCGACGGCTTGAGCGCCGCCCAGATCAGCTTGCTGGGCGCCAACATCGCCGCCCTCGCCCCCGCCGCCATCAACAGCCTGGACGCCGCGCAGGTCGATGGCCTGAGCGCTTGGCAAGTTGGTGCGCTCGGCAACAACATCGTCACCTTGGTGCCCGCCGCCCTCGCCAGCCTGAACGTCGCCCAGACCCAGGGCTTGAACGATGCCCAGCGCACCGCCCTGAGCGCCGTGCTGCCGCAGATGTCTGCGACCCAATTGCTGGCCATGAGCGCCACCGACATCGCGGCCTTGAGCCCCATTCGGGTGGCCTGCATGACGGCCACCCAGGTGGACCAGCTCTCCCCCGCAAAGGTATTCGCCCTGGGCGCCAATGTGGGTGCCATGAGCTCCGCCGCCCTCGCCAGCCTGAACGCCGTCCAGGTCGATGGCCTGAGCGCCGCCCAGGTCACCGCCCTGGGCGCCAACATCGCCAGCCTCGTGCCCGCCGCCATCTACAGCCTGAACGCCACGCAGGTCAATGGCCTGAGCGCCGCCCAGGTCACCGCCCTGGGCGCCAACATCGCCAGCCTCGTGCCCGCCGCCCTCGCCAGCCTCGCCCCCGCCGCCCTGGCCACCCTGGACGTCGCCCAGACCCTGGGCTTGAACGACACGCAGCGCACCGCCCTGATCGCCGTGCTGCCGCAGCTGACCAATGCCCAATGGCAGGCCATGAGCGCCACCGACCTCGCGGCCTTGAGCCCCGTGCGGGTGGCCTGCATGACCGCCACGCAGGTGGACATGCTCTCCGCCGCACAGGTTGGCGCCCTGGGCACCGATGTGGGCGCCCTGAACCCCGTCGCCATCGCCAGCCTGAATGCCCTCCAGGTCGACGGCCTGACGGCCCCCCAGGTCGCCGCTCTGGGCAGCAACATCACTCACCTGGACAAGACGGCGGTTGCGAGTCTGGACGCCGCGCAGATCGATGGCATGCAGGCCTTCCAAGCCCGGTCATTGGGCGACAAGATCACCCAGCTCGCGCCCG
>CAISYQ010000382.1 GCA_903889735.1 uncultured Methylibium sp. | reverse complement strand
CCAGAGGCGCTGGTGATGCGCGACGGGCCGGTGTTCGGCGCCTGGGTCGAGCTGCTGCTGCGACCCGGCATGCTGGCGGTGCTGGTCTTCATCCTGCTCTTCAAGCTCGGCGACGCGGCCATGGGCTTCATGGTCAAGCCCTTCTGGGTCGATGCCGGCTTCAGCGCGGCGCAGATCGGTTTCTTCAGCGTCAACCTCGGTCTTGGCTTGTCCATCGCGGGGGGCTTGCTGGGCGGCTGGTATGTCGATCGCCGCGGCATCTTCCGGGGCCTGTGGGTGCTGGGCCTGTGGCAGGCGGCGTCCAACCTCGGTTACGCGGGCGCCGCCTGGGCGGTGCCGCTGCTCACGCCGGGCGCGGCGGCGACGATCGGCGTCGAGCCGGTCCACCAGGCCATGGTCTACGCCGCCAGTGCGCTCGAGAGCTTCACCGGCGGCCTGGGGACCGGCGCCTTCCTGGCCTTCCTGATGGGCATCACCAGCAAGGCGCGGGCAACCACCGAGTACGCCATCCTCTCCAGCATCTTCGCCTTCAGCCGCGCCGTCGCCGGCTGGGCCGGCGGCATCGGCGCGCAGGAACTCGGCTACCCGGTCTACTTCTTCCTGACCTTCTTCCTGAGCTTCCCGGCCTACCTGTTGCTGCCGCAGGTGAGGCGGATGTTGGAACGTCCGGACGAAGAACGGGTCTGAAGCCAACCCTCTTCTTGTTTCTGCTGCCGTTGATGAAACCGACAAGCGTTCTCTCGCATTCCGCTGTGGATCTCTCGCCGCCAGCTTCGGCGCTCTCAGCACGCTCGCCGCTCTCGTTGCTTTCGCCGCGCCTCCACTGCCGCTTCTGCCAGGGCTGGTCGGCGCTGGCCGGGGGGATGTCACCCACCGGCGGTGGCGACGCCCTGGCCGCGCCACAACGCCGCCTCTTCGGCCGCGCCCTGCTGGCCGCGGGGGCGGCCACCGCTGCGGCGGCCCTGCCCCGCGCTGCCCAGGCCCAGGGCGTGGCCCAGGATGTCGGCAAGCCCTCCGCCTTCAGCCAGCTGGTGTCGGCCGAGCAGATCGAGCAGGCCGCCGGCAAGCAGTACGCGCAGATGATCGCCGAGGCGCGGGCCAAGAAGGCCCTCGGCCCCGACGAGCACCCGCAGGTGCGGCGCCTGCGCGCGATCTCGCGGCGCATCGTGCCCCATGCCCAGCCCTGGAACGCCCGCGCCGCGCAGTGGCGCTGGGAGGTCAACCTGCTGGGCTCGCCGCAGCTCAATGCCTTCTGCATGCCGGGCGGCAAGATCGCCTTCTACACCGGCATCCTGCAGCAGCTGCAGCTCGACGACGACGAGGTCGCCAGCATCATGGGCCACGAGGCCGCACACGCGCTGCGCGAGCATGCCCGTGAACGCATGGGCAAGAGTTCGGCCACCAGCATCGGGCTGTCGATCGGGGCCCAACTGCTGGGCCTGGGCTCCCTGGGTGATGCGGCGGCCAACCTCGGCACCCAGCTGCTCACGCTCAAGTTCAGCCGCGACGACGAGACCGAGGCCGACCTGGTCGGCATGGAGCTCGCTGCCCGCGCCGGCTACGACCCTGCCGCCGGCGTGCGCCTGTGGGAGAAGATGCAGAAGGCCTCGCAGGGCGCGCCGCCGCAGTGGATGAGCACCCACCCCTCGAGCGGATCCCGCATCAACGAGATCCGCGACAAGCTGCCCAAGGTGGAACCCCTCTACGCCCAGGCCGAGCGTCCGGCCGAGCGCTTCGAGCCGATGGCGGTGGCCAAGGCGCCGCGGGCGGCGCGCTGAACCGGCGGGGGCGGCCCGGATGGCCGGTGTCCGGGCCCGTCAGCCCATCACGCTCAAGCCCGCCACGCCGGCCTCGACCCGCCCGATCACCGCCGCCTCGCCGAAACCGCCCTCGCGGAAGAGGCGCAGCACGGCCTCCAACGCATCCGGTGCGCAGCTCACCAGCAGGCCGCCGGAGGTCTGGGGGTCGGTCAGCAGGTCCTGGGCGATGGCGGGCAGGCCGGGGGCCAGGGCCACGTCGGCGCCGTAGCCGGCCCAGTTGCGGCTGGAGGCGCCGGTCACCATGCCTTCGGCGGCCATTGCGGCGACGCCGTCCAGCAGCGGTACCCTGGACCACTCGATCACCGCGCGCAGGCCGGCGCCGCGCGCCAGTTCCAGCGCGTGACCGGCCAGGCCGAAGCCGGTCACGTCGGTCAGGGCATGGACACCCGGCAGCTCGGCCAGCGCGATGCCGGGCTTGTTGAGGCGGGTGGTGGTGTCGATCAGGCGCGCGTAGCCGGCGGCGTCCAGGCGCCCCTTCTTGAGCGCGGCTGACATCACGCCCACGCCCAGCGGCTTGCCGAGCACCAGCAGGTCGCCGGGGCGCGCGTCGGCGTTGCGCCGCACCTTGTCCGGGTGGACCAGGCCCATGACCACCAGGCCGTAGATGGGCTCGACCGAGTCGATGGTGTGGCCGCCCGCGATCGGGATGCCGGCCTCGCGGCAGACCGACTGCCCGCCTTCGACGATGCGGCCGATCACCTCCAGCGGCAGCTGGTTGACCGGCATGGCCACCAGCGCCAGCGCCATGATCGGCCGCCCGCCCATGGCATAGACGTCGCTGATGGCATTGGTGGCGGCGATGCGGCCGAAGTCGAAGGGGTCGTCGACGATGGGCATGAAGAAGTCGGTGGTCGCGATCAGCGCCTGCTCGTCATTGAGGCGGTAGACGGCGGCGTCGTCGGCGGTCTCGATGCCCACCATCAGCTCGGGCGGGATCAGCCCGCCGGCGCTGCTCTTGAGGATTTGCGACAGCACGCCGGGCGCGATCTTGCAGCCGCAGCCGCCACCGTGGGAGAAGCTGGTGAGGCGCAGGGCCGCCGGGTCGCCGGGCGGCAGGGATTGGGGTGAGGTCATGGGAGGGACTCCGGTGGGGCGGGTGGGACGCTGTGTGGGGGTGTGAAAGGCGGAGACCGAGCGGCCTGAACCCGATTCGGATCGGGGAGCCCCCTGCCGGGGTTGGGCGCCTCAGCCGGCCTTCGCCATTGGTGGCCGATTGTCGGTGCGGTCGGGGCCGGCTGCTGGCGGCTGGCCGGCCAGCAGCCCGGCCGCCAGCGCCCGCAGCGCAGCTGCTTCCGCGGCGGGTGCGAAGCCCGGCTCCTGGGCCGCGCATTGCGCGGCCAGCTGCTGCCGCAATCCGGCATCGCTGCAGAAGCGCTCGATCAGCGCGGCCAGCGCCGCGGCGTCGCCGACCGGGAAGTAACCCGCGTAGTCGCGCCCCAGCAGCCCGAGATTGCCGTCGATGCGGCTGGCGAGCACCGGCACGCGCGAGCGCACCGCCTCGATCACCACATGGGCGCCGCCTTCCATGCGGCTCATGTGCACCAAGGCCCGCGCGCGGGCGATCCAGCGCCGCGCGGCCGCTTGGGGCAGCGCGCCCAGCCACCGGTAGCGCGGGCATTCGGCCATCGTGCGCTGGGCGGCCTCGCCCAGCGCCGGGTCGAGCGCTGCGCCGATGTGGACCACCCGCACCGGCAGGTCCGGCGGCAGCCGACGCGCGGCGGCCATCAACGTCAGCGGGTCTTTCTCCTCGCGCAGGTGACCGACGGCCACCAGGTCGATGTGGTGGCGCGCGGCGTCGTGGCGCAGCAGGCGCGGAGCGGACTGCAGGATCACCGTGGTCTTGGCGCGCGCCTCGGCACCGAGTCGGCCCAGCGCCTCGGGCTGCAGCGCCACCAGGCGGCTGGCACACTCGACCGCATGCTGAGCGTCCGCGTCCTTGTCCAGATCCCGGTAGAGATCGGTGCCGGTCAGCACCAGGGCCACCGGGCGCGTGGGGTGGGCGGCCCGGAAGCGCAGCACCGCCCCGGCCGACTTGCGGGCGTGCAGGGCGATCAACAGGTCGGTCGGCTGGCCCTGCCAGTCCTGTGCGATCTCGACTTGTGCGACGGGCGCCAGGAAGCGCTGCCAGCGCGCCGCGGTGTGCCAGTTGCCGTTGTTCGCCGCCGCGGTGGACGGCGACACGATGCAGATCCTGGGTTTTCCGGGTTTCCGGGGCGTCCCGGGTTTGGGCGGTTGGACCATGGCCGGATCTTGGCACGGGCCCGTGGGGGCGGTCTTGGCTGACGCCCGCGGCCTGGGCGGAGCGGCGCTGGCCACGGCGCTGCGCGAGGCGCGCGACCGCAGCCTCGCGTTCACCCTCGACCTCGACGATGCGCAATGGCGGCCACCCCCCGGCCCGGGCGTGAACCCCTTCGCCTGGGAATTGGCGCACATCGCCTGGTTCGCCGAGTTCTGGACGCTGCGGGGCCCGCACCGCGTCGACGCGCAGGGCCGCGTGCATGCCGCGCAGTCGGCCCGTCACGCGGGGCCGGACGAGATCTTGGATTCCTCCCGGCTGGCCCAGACTCAGCGCTGGTCGGTGGCGCTGCCGACCCGCGCCGAACTCGCCGGCCGGCTCGGCGCGCAGCTCGAGGCTGGCCTCGAGTCACTCGCGAGGCTCGATCCGGCCGACGACGACGCGATGTACTTCCACCGCCTGGCGCTCTTCCACGAGGACATGCACGCCGAGGCCTTCGCCTGGATGCGCGCTGCGCTCGGCTTGCCGGCCCCGGCGGGCCTCGCCCTGCCGTGCGGCGCGCGGGGCGAGCCCCTGCGCCTGCCCGCCGGCGAGGCCGGCATCGGTTGGGCGGCCGGACGGCCCGGCTTTGCCTTCGACAACGAGCGCGACGCCCGGGTGCTGCGGTTCGCATCCATCGAGATCGACGCAGCCCCGGTGACGGCGGGCCAGTTCTGCTCCTTCGTCGAGTTGGGTGGCTACGACGAACCCGCTTTCTGGCCGGGTGAGGCCGGGGCTTGGCGCGCCAAAGCCGGCCGATCCCAGCCGTCGCGCTGGCGCCGCACGACCGACGGGGGTTGGCAGACGCGCTGGTTCGACCGCTGGCAGCCTCTGGACCCGCGGCAGCCGGTGATCCACGTCAATGCCTGGGAGGCCGAGGCGTGGTGCCGCTGGGCCCAGCGCCGCCTGCCGACCGCGGCCGAGTGGGAGCGGGCGGCGGGGCAGGCGCCGGGGCGCTTCAGCTGGGGTCGCAGCGTCTGGGAGTGGACGGCCGACGGCTTCCACCCCTACCCCGGTTTCCTGCCGGGCCCCTACCGCGATTACTCGGCCCCCTGGTTCGGCGATCACCGTGAACTCCGCGGGGGTGCCTTTGCCACCCCCGAGCGACTGCACGAAGCCTGCTACCGTAACTTCTTCGAGCCTCACCGTGACGATGTCTTCGCCGGATTCCGTTCGGTGGCATGCCAGGGTTGAAGGAGCTCCCGCCTTGACGGGCGGTACGCTCCGCCACCCTGGTCGCCCTTGGGGGCCTTGCCGGCCCTGCGCGCCGGCCTCGCCGACCCGCTTGCTTTTTTTGTTCTCTCAGGTTTCTCACCCGCTTCCTCCTCGACCCCTCCCACCATGCCCACGACCTCCTTCCTGATCCGCCTGCTCCAGCGCGCTCTCATCCCGGCCCTGCTGCCCCTGGCGCTCGTTCTCGGCGCGGCCGCCCCGGCCGCGGCCCAGACCGCCACGCTGCGCGTCTCCGCCATCCCCGACGAGGCGCCCACCGAGCTGCAGCGCAAGTTCAAGCCGCTGGGCGAGTACCTGCAGAAGGAGACGGGCCTGACCGTGCAGTTCACGCCGGTGACCGACTACGCCGCCGTCGTCGAGGGCCTGGCCAGCGGCAAGATCGACCTCGCCTGGCTCGGTGGCTTCACCTTCGTGCAGGCCCGCCTGCGCACCCAGGGCCAGGCGCGTCCCATCGTGCAGCGCGCCGAGGACGAGAAGTTCACCAGCCGCTTCATCGTCCCGATCGACAGCCCCGCCAAGACCCTGGCCGACCTGAAGGGCAAGAACTTCGCCTTCGGATCGCCCTCGTCGACCTCGGGCCACCTGATGCCGCGCTTCTTCCTGCAGCAGGCGGGCATCAACCCCGAGACCGACTTCAAGGCGGTGGCGTTTTCGGGCGCGCACGACGCGACCGTCGCCTTCGTGGCCTCGGGCCGTGCCGAGGCGGGCGTGCTCAACGCCTCGGTCTGGGACAAGCTCACCGAGACCGGCAACCCCAACGCCGCCAAGGTGCGCGTGCTGGCCACCACGCCGCCCTACTACGACTACAACTGGACGGTGCGCCCGGGCCTGGACGCCGCCCTCGCCAAGAAGCTGGCCGATGCCTTCCTCAAGCTCGACCCCGCCAACCCCGCGCACCAGGAGATCCTGGGCCTGCAGCGGGCCTCGAAGTTCATCCCGACCCAGTCGTCCAACTACGACGGGATCGAGGCCGCGGCCAAGGCGGCTGGCCTGATCAAGTGAGCCGGCCTTGAGCTTTCGGCTCGACGGCGTCGGGCTGGTCCATCCGAATGGCCAGCGGGCGCTGCAGGGGCTCACGCTCGCGGCCGCCGCCGGCGAGCGGGTGGCCATCATCGGCCCCTCGGGCGCTGGCAAGACCACCCTATTGCGCTTGCTGGGCGCGGCCCTGTCGCCGAGCGCAGGGCGGATCGAGCTGCTGGGCGTCCACCCGGGGCAGCTCGGCGCCGGGGCGCTCAAGCGGCTGCGGGCGCGCATCGGCGTGGTCCACCAGTCGCCGCCCATCCCGCCGCGCTTGCGTGTCGTCACCGCCGTGCTCGCGGGGCGGCTGGGGCGCTGGAGCACGGCCCGGGCGCTCGCCTCGCTGGTCTACCCGGTGGACATCGCCGGCGCGCGGGAGGCACTGGCCCGTCTGGACCTCGCCGACCGGCTGTTCGACCGCTGTGACCGGCTCTCGGGCGGGCAGCTGCAGCGGGTGGGCATCGCGCGGGTGCTGTACCAGGCGCCGGACCTGATCCTGGCCGACGAGCCGGTGTCCGCGCTCGACCCGGCGCTGGCCGATGCCGCGGTGGGCCAGCTCGTTGCGCAGAGCGAGGCGGCGGGCGCGACCCTGGTGGCCTCGCTGCACGCGGTCGATTTGGCGCTGCGCTGGTTCCCGCGCATCGTCGGCCTGCGCGGCGGCGAACTCGTGTTCGACCGGCCGGCGCCCGAGGTCACCTCGGCCATGCTTCACGACCTCTATGCGGTCGAGGGCGCGGTGCTGCCGACCCAGGTCAACGATCCGGCGGCGCTCGAGCGGCTGACCGGCCGCGGCGGCAATGGGGCGGCATCCGGAGGTCCGGGCGCGATCCCGGGCGCTTCGGGCCGGACCGTGCCGCTGCCGAGACCAGGCTGCCGGTGAGCCGCCTTTCGCGCGCTGACCCCGCGCTGCGCGACCCGCAGGCCCGTGCCCGCGCCACCGCCTTGCTGCTGGCGGTGGTGGTGCTGTGGCCGCTGGCGGTGCTGGCCGAGTTCCGACCCTGGGCGCTGTTCGGGGCGGGCCAGGGCCAGGTGATGGCCGGCTTCCTGTTGAGTTTCTGGCCGCCGGAGCGCTCGCCGGCGTTCCTGGGCCTGCTGCTCCAGGCCACCCTCGAGACCCTGGCGATCGCCACCGCCGGCATGGCGCTGGCGGCGCTCATCGCGGTGCCGCTGTCGCTGGCCACGACGCAGGCCTTGTCGATCTCGCGCCTGGGGCCCGGCCGCGGGCGCGCCTGGCGTGAAGGCCTGCGCTTCGTGTTGCGGCTGGTGCAGACCGTGCTGCGCGGCGTGCCGGAGCTGGTCTGGGCACTGGTCTTTGTGCGGGCGCTGGGCCTGGGTCCCGCGGCGGGCGTTTTGGCTTTGGCGCTCACTTACGGCGGAATGCTCGCCAAGGTCTATGCCGAGATCCTGGAGTCGGGTGACACCCGCCCGGCCCGCAGCCTGCTGGAGGCCGGCAGCGGCCGCCTGGCCGCGCTGGGTTACGGCCTGCTGCCCGGTGCAGCCCAGGAGCTCGCGTCCTACACCGTCTACCGCTGGGAATGCGCGGTGCGCGCCTCGGTCGTCATGGGCTTCGTCGGTGCCGGCGGTCTGGGCCAGCTGATGGACCAGTCGATGAAGATGCTCAGCGGCGGTGAGGCCAGCAGCATCCTGCTGATGTTCCTGGCGCTGGTGCTGCTGGCCGATGCCCTCAGCGCGGCCTTGCGGCGGGTGTTGGCATGACCCTCCGCCTCGCCGCCCGCAAAGGCAGGATCCACCGCGGGGCGATGCGGCCTGGCACGAGCGCCCCTTCAGCAGTCGTTTGTCTCGCGACGCAACAAGGCCTGTGCCGCCGCTCCATTCCGTGCGCCGCATGAGTCTGACTGAGCTGAGCCCCTCCGAGCGCGCCCAGGCGGCTGGCCCCTGCCTGGCCTGTCTGGTCGTGCTCGGCGGCGTGGCGCTGGCGGTGGGGGCCAGCTTCCTCTACCTCGGCATCGACTACCGCGCGCTCGCGTCGGCCGAGTCGCTGCGGCTGATGGGCCGCTTCATCGCGGAGTTCTTTCCCCCCGACCTCTCCGGCCCCTTCCTGGCCAAGGTGGGCTGGGGCGCGCTGCAGACGGTGGCGGTGTCGGCGCTCGGCACCCTGCTGGCCGGGCTGGCCGGGGCCTTGCTGGCGCTGCCGGCGGCCGGTCGCTTCGGTTGGGCGGCCCGCCAGGGCGCGCGCTTCCTGCTCAATGCGCTGCGCAGCGTGCCCGAGCTGGTCTGGGCGGCGCTGATGGTGCTGGCTGCCGGGCTCGGTCCTTTCGCCGGGCTGCTGGCGCTGGCGCTGCACACCACCGGCGTGCTCGGCCGCCTCTTCGCCGAGGCGCTCGAGAACACGACCCGAGACGCGGAGCAAGCGCTCACCCAGGCCGGCAGTGGCGCGGTCGCGGCCTTCGCCTACGGCAGCCTGCCGCTGTTGCTGCGCCAGTGCATCGCCTACACGCTGTACCGCTGGGAGATGAACATCCGCATGGCCACCGTGCTCGGCTTCGTGGGCGCCGGCGGGCTGGGGCAGATGCTGTACTTCCACCTGTCGCTGTTCCAGCAGGCGCAGGCGTCCAGCGTGCTGATCGCGATGTTCGGGCTGGTGGTGGCGGTCGATGCGCTGAGCGCGCACTGGCGAAGGGATCTGGCCCCGGCCCAGGGCTGAGTCGCGGCCCGCAACCGGGTGCCTGGCCTCAAGCGCTGGGTGCCAGCACCTTCTTGAGCCACACCGTCAGGTCGTCCACCTCGCCAGCGCAGACCGAATGCGCCATGCTGTATTCGTGCCACTCGACCGGCTGGCCCATGGCCAGCAGTGCATCCCGCGTGGCGGCGGCACGGGCCAGCGGGATCACGGTATCGCTGCGGCCATGGGCCAGGAAGACCGGCAGGTCGCGGTTGGCCCGGCTGCGCTCGGCAGCGGTGGTGCCCGCCAGCGGGAGGTAGCCCGACATGCCCAGCAGCCCGGCCAGCCGCTCTTCGTGGCGCAGGCCGGTCAGCAGGGTCATCGCGCAGCCTTGCGAGAAGCCGGCCAGCACGATGCGGTGGGTGGGGATGCCGCGCAGGCGCTCGCGGGCGATCAGGGCCTCGACCTGCAGCTGCGAGGCGCGCAAGCCGGCCTCGTCCTCTTGCCGCACGAGGTCGGTGCCGAGGATGTCGTACCAGGCGCGCATCACGTAGCCGCCGTTGATCGTGACCGGACGCTCGGGCGCGTGCGGGAACACGAAGCGCACCGGTCCGATCTCGCCCAGCTCGAGCTCGTCGGCGAAGGGGACGAAGTCATTGCCATCGGCGCCCAGGCCGTGCAGCAGGATGATGCTGGCGGTGGGACGGGGGCCGGTTTCGATGTCGATGGTGTCGAGGAGCATGGTCAGGGTCCGGTGGGGGTGCTCGGGTCCGCCATCCTAAGGCCGCCGGGCTTGCCCTGGGCAGCCACAGCCGCCCGCGGGGCCGTGCCGTCATCGGCGCTCCGGCAGTCGCCCAGGCTCAGGCCTCGCCTCTCAGCCAGGCGTGTACCCGGTCGGCGGCGGCGAACAGGCGGTGATCCTCGCCGTGGCGCCCGACCAGCTGCAGGCCCACCGGCAGGCCGCTCGCACCCTGCGTGAACGGCAGATGCAGGCTGGGCAGGCCGAGCAGGCTCCAGGCGCGGCAGAACAGCGGGTCGCCGGTGTGGGCCAGGCCCGCGGGCGCCTCGCCCAGAGTGCTGGGGGCGAGCAGCACATCGTGGTTCGCGAAGAGGGCATCGACCTCGGCGGCGCAGGCCCTGGCCTCGGCCTGGTGCGCGGCATGCCGCTCGCCCGGGATGGCGGCGCCCTGGTCGAGCAGCGCGCGCAGCGGCTCGCTCAGCCGGTCGCGCTGTTGCCGGTGCTCCCAGGCCAGCGCCCGGGCCGCCTCGTGCGCCATCACCGCCTGCTGCAGCGCCGCCAGCCGGGCGAACGCGGGTGGCAGGGCCGCGTCCTCGCAGCGGGCCCGGGGGCCGAGCCGGCGCAGGGCCTCGTCCCAGGCGCGCTGCGTGTCGGGCCCGGCCTGCGGCCAGTCCGGCGTCGGCGCCAGGCCGATGCGCAGCGTGGCGGCGCCGGCTGACCGCCCGCCCGCTTCCTCGGAGGCCCCGTCCGCCGGCCAGGCCGACGGCAGCAGCCGGGCGTCGCCGGTCAGCACCGCGCCCAACAGCGCGGCACCGCGCACGCTGCGGGCGAAGCCGCCGACCACATCCATCGATTCCGACACGCTCTTCACCCCCGCGCGGGGGACCCGCCCGACGCTCGGCTTGTAGGCCACCACGCCGCAGAAGGCCGCCGGGCGGATCAGCGAGCCCGCCGTCTGCGTGCCCAGGGCCAGCATCAGCATGCCGTCGGCCACCGCCGCCGCCGAGCCGCTCGACGAACCCCCCGGCGTGTGCGTGAGCCGGTGCGGGTTGCGGGTGGGCCCGGCCGTCATGTTCGCCAGCTCGGAGGTGACGGTCTTGCCCACCAGCACCGCCCCCGCCGCCCGGCACAGCGCCACCGCGGCTGCATCGGCGCGCGGGCGCTGGCCGGCATGGATCGGCGAGCCGCAGGCGGTGGGCAGATCGGCGGTGTCGAAGATGTCCTTGGCGCCCAGCGGCAGGCCGCGCAGCAGCGCGCTCCCGGATGTTTCGGGGCCACCCCAGCCGGCATCGATCGCCCGCGCCTGCGCCAGGGCCGCCTCGGCGTCCAGCGCGGCGAAAGCCTGCACCTGCGGCTCGCGCTCGGCGATGCGCGCCAGGCAGGAGCGCAGCAGCGCCTCGGCCGTGATCTCGCGCCGCGCCAGCCGCTGGGCGGCTTCCCAGGCGTCGAGCGGGTGGAGGTCGGTGTGCGGCGTCATGCGGCCCTGGCCTTGCCGTCGGGCAGGGGCGGCCGGGGCGCGCCGCCGCGCAAACGCCCGGCGCACCACAGCAGCGCAGCCGGCCAGAGCCCGGTGAATCGGCGCATCGAAACCCTCCCAGGGACAGGGTGCCCCGGGAAGACTTTAACGCCGCCTCTGCGGCCGACCGCCAGGGCCTGCGGCCTTCGCCGCCCCGCTCAGGCGCCCCTCGCCGGCATGCCGGACTTGCACACGCCGGCGGCATGCCGCCCGGGGGCTCGCTACCATGCCGGCGAACGCCCGCAGCACGCCCTGCTTGACCCCCACTGCGGCCACTCCGGCATTCACGCTTGGCGCCCCGCGCGCTTCCTTCCCGAGGTTCCGCCCGATGTCCGCCAACTACAACGCCCTGCCCGCCCACCTGCCCGCGCCGGTCGATGATGGCGCGGCCGATCACCTGACCGGGCTCGCACTGCCGGACCTTGCGCTGCCAGCCACCGACGGCCGGGCCGTGGCCTTGGCCCGCCTGCCAGGGCGCTGGGTGATCTACCTCTACCCGATGACCGGCCAGCCGGGCGTCCCGCTGCCCGAGAGCTGGGACGAGATCCCTGGCGCACGCGGCTGCACACCGCAGTCCTGCGCCTTCCGCGACCACCATGCCGAGCTGCGCGAGCTGGGGGCGGGCGTCTACGGCCTGAGCTCGCAGACCAGCGACTACCAGCGCGAGCTGCGCGAGCGCCTGCACCTGCCCTTCGAGATCCTGAGCGACGCGGCGCTCGCCCTCAAGGCCGCGCTGAAGCTTCCGACCTTCAGCACCGCCGGGATGGAGCTGTACAAGCGGCTGACGCTGATCGCCCACGACGGGCGGATCGAGAAGGTGTTCTATCCCATCTTCCCGTCCGACCGGAATGCTGGCGACGTGCTCGCCTGGTTGCGGCAACGCTGAGCAGGCCCTGATCGGGGCCTCGGCCTCAAAGGCTCAGGTCGTAGTCCACCACCAGGGGCGCGTGGTCCGAGAATCGCTGGTCCTTGTAGACCGACACGGTGCGGGCCGTGGCGGCGATTCCCGGCGTGGCGAGTTGGTAGTCGATGCGCCAGCCCACGTTCTTGGCCCAGGCCTCGCCGCGGTTGCTCCACCAGGTGTAGGCCTCGCCACCGTCCTCGGGGCGAAGGCGCCGGTGCACATCGACCAGGCCCAGGCCGTCCAGCAGCGCCGTCATCCAGGCGCGCTCCTCCGGGGTGAAGCCGCTGTTTTTCTGGTTGCTCTTCCAGTTCCTCAGGTCGATCTCGCGGTGGGCGATGTTCACGTCGCCGACCAGCACGAACTCCCGCTCCGCCGCGAGCTGCGCCAGGTGCGGGCGGAAGTCGGCCAGGAAGCGGAACTTCGCCTGCTGGCGTTCCTCGGAGCTGGAGCCGCTCGGGAAGTAGCAGCTGATGAGGCTGAGCTTGCGCCCGGGCTTGTCGAAGCGGACCTCGACATAGCGCCCCTCGGCGTCGAACTCGGGCGAGCCGAAGCCGGCGATCACCTCGCTGGGCGTCTCGCGGGTGTAGAGGCCCACGCCCGAGTAGCCCTTCTTCTCGGCGCAGTGGAAATGGCCGGCCAGACCCGACACGGTCTCGAAGCGACCGGCCAGGTCGCTCGCCTGGGCCTTGAGCTCCTGCACCCCCATACAATCGATTTGGCTTGCAGCGACCCACTCCGCCCAGCCTTTGCTGGCGGCCGAGCGGATCCCGTTCAGGTTGAGCGACACCAGACGCAGCACCTTGATTCCTTCACGATGACTTCTTCCCACGCCTCGCCAGCCGCGCCCCCCGCGGCGCCGGCCCCTTCACAGGGCGCCGATGCGCTCGCGCAGGCCTTCGTGGCCTTTGCGGTCGAGACCGGGGTGCTGAGCTTCGGGGAGTTCCGGACCAAGGCCGGGCGGCTGTCGCCCTATTTCTTCAATGCCGGGCTGTTCGATGACGGCGCCAAGCTGGGCCGCCTGGCGGAATTCTATGCACGCCGCATGCTGGCCCAGGGCCTGGCCTTCGACCTGCTGTTCGGCCCGGCCTACAAGGGCATCCCGCTGGCTGCTGCGGTGGCGGTGGAGCTGGCGCGGCTCGGCCACAACCGACCCTATGCCTACAACCGCAAGGAAGCCAAGGACCACGGCGAGGGCGGCACGCTGGTGGGCGCGCCCATGACCGGGCGGGTGCTGATCATCGATGACGTCATCTCGGCCGGGACCTCGGTGCGCGAGTCGATCGGCATGATCACGGCCGCGGGCGCCCAGCCGGTGGGCGTGGCCATCGCGCTCGACCGCCAGGAGAAAGCCACCGAGGCCGGACCCGAGGGTCTGCGCGATGCCGAGCTCTCGGCGGTGCAGTTCGTGCAGCGCGAACT
>CAISYQ010000381.1 GCA_903889735.1 uncultured Methylibium sp. | reverse complement strand
GGCATGCCATAGATGGCACTGCCCTTGACGTGGGCTGCGGGGTTCACGACGTCATTGGCGCCCAGGATGATGGCTACGTCCACCTGACCGAACTCGCCGTTGATGTCTTCCATCTCGAACACCTGGTCGTAGGGCACCTCGGCCTCGGCCAGCAGCACGTTCATGTGGCCCGGCATGCGCCCGGCCACGGGATGGATGGCGTATTTGACGGTGATGCCCTTGTCGGTGAGCTTCTGCGCCAGTTCCTTCACCGCGTGCTGGGCACGCGCCACAGCCAGGCCGTAACCCGGCACGATCACCACGGTCTCGGCGTTGCCCAGCACAAAGGCGGCATCATCGGCGCTGCCACTCTTGACTGAACGCTGCACCGCAGCGCCCGCCCCGGCGGCGGCAGCCTCGCCTCCGAACCCGCCCAGGATCACGTTGAAGAACGAGCGGTTCATGGCCTTGCACATGATGTAGCTCAGGATCGCGCCCGAGCTGCCCACCAGCGAGCCGGCGATGATCAGCATGCTGTTGTTGAGCGAGAAGCCGATGCCGGCAGCGGCCCAACCCGAGTAGCTGTTGAGCATGGACACCACCACCGGCATGTCGGCGCCGCCGATGGGAATGATGATCAGCACGCCCAGCACGAAAGACAGCGCCAGCATGGCGAAGAAGGCCGGCCAGCTCTCGGTGAGGGCGAAGACCAACCCGAGCGCCAGCGTGGCGATGCCCAGCAGCAGGTTGAGCTTGTGCTGGCCGGGGAAACTGACCGGCGCGCCCTGGAACAGCCGGAACTTGTACTTGCCGCTGAGCTTGCCGAAGGCGATCACCGAGCCGCTGAAGGTCACGGCCCCGATGGCGCCGCCCAGGAAGAGCTCGAACTTGTTGCCGAAGGGGATGGGCGGCGCGCTGCCGTCGGCCGCGCGGGTGACGATCTGGAAGGCCCAGGGTTCGGCCACGGCCGCCACGGCGATGAAGACCGCCGCCAGGCCGATCATGCTGTGCATGAAGGCCACCAGCTCGGGCATCTTGGTCATCTCGACGCGCTGCGCCATGACGGCGCCCGCGCCGCCGCCGACCACCAGGCCCAGCAGCACCCAGCTCATGCCGAAGGCCGAGCCGCCGGAGAGCTTGACGATGAGCGCGGCGGTGGTCAGCGCGGCGATCGCCATACCGATCATGCCGAAGAGGTTGCCGCGGATCGAGGTCGTGGGGTGGGACAGGCCCTTGAGGGCCTGGATGAAGCAGACGCTCGCCACCAGGTACAGCAGCGTGACCAGGTTCATGCTCATGCTTTTTCTCCCTGGGTCGGCGCCTTCTTGTCCTTCTTCTTGAACATCTCGAGCATGCGGCGCGTGACCAGGAAGCCGCCGAAGACGTTCACCGCGGCCAGCGTGACGGCCAGCACGCCCATGGTCTTGCCCAGGGTCGTCTCGGTCAGCGCCGCGGCCAGCATGGCGCCGACGATGACGATCGCCGAGATCGCGTTGGTCACGGCCATCAGCGGCGTGTGCAGCGCGGGCGTGACAGTCCAGACCACGTGGTAGCCCACGTAGATGGCCAGCACGAAGATGATCAGGTTCAGGATGGTGGGGGACACGATGTCCATGGTCGGCTCCGGTCGGATTCGGTCAGGTGCGGTCTGGGTCGAGCGCGCTCAGGTGCGCAGGAGTTGACCGTCGCGGCACATGAGGCAGGCCTTGACGATGTCGTCCTCGAGGTCGATCTTCAGCGCCGCGGCGTCCTTCTCGAGCACGAGCTTGAGGAAGTCGAGCACGTTGCGCGCATAGAGCGCCGAGGCATCGGCCGCCACCAGGGCCGGCAGGTTGGTCTCGCCGACGAGGGTGACGCCATGCTTGACCACGGTGCGGCCCGCCTCGGTGAGCGGGCAGTTGCCACCTTGGGGGGCGGCCATGTCGACGATCACGCTGCCGGGCTTCATGGCCTTGACCATGTCCTCGGTGACCAGCACCGGCGCCGGGCGGCCCGGGATCAACGCGGTGGTGATGACGATGTCGGCATTGGCCACGCGCTTGGCGACCTCGACCTTCTGCCGCTCCAGCCAGGACGGCGGCATCGGGCGGGCGTAGCCGCCCACGCCCTCGGCGGCTTCCTTCTCCTCGGCGGTCTCGTAGGGGACGTCGATGAACTTGGCGCCCAGCGACTCGACCTGCTCCTTGACCGAGGGCCGCACGTCGCTGGCCTCGATCACCGCGCCCAGGCGTTTGGCGGTGGCGATGGCCTGAAGGCCCGCCACGCCCACACCCAGGATCACGACCCGGGCGGCCTTCACGGTGCCGGCGGCGGTCATCAGCATGGGGAAGATGCGCTGGTACTGGTCGGCGGCGATGATCACGGCCTTGTAGCCGGCCAGGTTGGCCTGACTGGACAGCACGTCCATGCTCTGGGCGCGGGTGGTCCGCGGCGCGGCCTCGAGCGCGAAGGCGGTGAGCCGCGCGTCGGTGAGGCGCTGCAGGCCGTCGCGGTCGAAGGGGTTGAGCATGCCGACCACCGCCGAGCCCGGCGTCAGGTGGGGCAGCTCAGCGGCCGAGGGGGCGCGCACCTTGAGCACCAGCGGGCAGGCGAAAGCGCCGGCCGCGTCGGTGATCTCGGCCCCGGCCGCCTCGAAGGCGGCATCGGTGACACTGGCCGGGACGCCGGCGCCGGACTGCACGCGCACGCTGTGCCCTTGGGCCTTGAGTTTCTTCGCCGTCTCCGGGGTGAGGGCCACCCGGGTTTCACCCGCAAGCGTTTCCGCAGGCACGCCAATCAGCATGGAATCTCCTCTGGGCCTGCGGCGGCAGGCCTCTGCAACAAGGGTGGGGCGGGTGGGACCGTCAGGGGCGGCACCATCGCGAGCCACTTCGGCCTGGCTCCGCCCACTGCGTCTGTTTCGAACAGTCGCGGACTGTAACCCGAGGTGCGCCCGCGGACACGGGCTCCGGCGCACAAGGCCCTTAACATCCTGGCCATGAATCAAGACCGCTGGAAACCCAGCGTGACCGTCGCCGCCGTCATCGAGCGCGACGGTCACTTTCTACTGGTGGAAGAGGAAACCCCCGAGGGCGTGCGGCTGAACCAACCGGCCGGCCACCTCGACCCGGGCGAGTCCCTGCTCGAGGCGGTGGTGCGCGAGGCCCTGGAGGAGACCGCCTGCCCCTTCACCCCGACCGCGCTGCTGGGCGTCTACATGTCGCGCTTCGTGCGCAGCGAGCGACCGGGCCGGGCGGCCCAGGACGTCACCTACCTGCGCTTCGCCTACTGCGGCCATGCCGGCGAGCCCGAACCCGGGCGGGTGCTGGACCGCGGCATCCTGCGCACCGTGTGGATGACGCCCGAGGAGATCCGTGCCAACCGCCACCGCCACCGCAGCCCGGCGCTGCAGCGCAATGTCGACGATTTCCTGGCGGGCGTGCGCCACCCGCTGGACGCGGTCTTCGTCGACCCCGGCCTCTACGACCCGGTGGAAAAGTCCTGAGCATGGGCCGCGGGCGGGTGGTCGTGGGCCTGAGCGGCGGCGTGGACTCCGCCGTCAGCGCCTGGCTGCTCAAGCAGCAGGGCTTCGAGGTGGTTGGCCTCTTCATGAAAAACTGGGAGGACGACGACCGTCCCGCCGGCGAGGGCGGTGCCGAGGATGCCGGCTACTGCACCTCGCGCCAGGACTTCCTTGACGCCGCCAGCGTGGCCGACCTGATCGGCATCGACCTCGAGCATGTCAACTTCGCCGCCGAGTACCGCGACCGCGTGTTTGCCGAATTCCTGCGCGAATACCAGGCCGGCCGCACGCCCAACCCCGACGTGCTCTGCAACGCCGAGATCAAGTTCAAGGCCTTCCTGGACCACGCGATGCGGCTGGGCGCCGAGCGCATCGCCACTGGTCATTACGCCCGAGTGAGAGAAGTGAGCAGCCGCTTTGAGCTCCTCAAGGGCCTGGATCCCGCCAAGGACCAGAGCTACTTCCTGCACCGCCTGACCCAGGCCCAGCTCTCGCGCACCCTGTTCCCGGTGGGCGAGCTGCCCAAGACGCGGGTGCGGGAGATCGCCGCGGAGATCGGCCTGCCCGTGGCCGCCAAGAAGGATTCCACCGGCATCTGCTTCATCGGGGAGCGGCCCTTCCGGGAATTCCTGAACCGCTACCTCGCCCACACGCCCGGCCCCATCGTCGACGACCGCGGGCGGCGCATTGGCGAGCATGTGGGGCTGTCGTTCTACACACTGGGCCAGCGCAAGGGCATTGGCATCGGCGGCGTCCGGGAGCGTGGTGCGGCGCGCGGCGGCTCCGAGCATGCGCCCTGGTTCGTGGCGCGCAAGGACATGGCGAGCAACACGCTGCGGGTGGTCCAGGGCCATGACCACCCCTGGCTGCAGTCCTTGCAGCTTGCGGCCGACCAGGCCAGCTGGATCGCCGGCCATCCCCCGGCACCCGGCCCACTGGCGGCCAAGGCCCGCTACCGCCAGACGGACGCCCCCTGCATGCTGGTGCCGCCGGAGGGCGAGGGCTTCGCCCTGGCCTTCGACGCGCCACAGTGGGCGGTCACGCCGGGACAGTCGGCCGTGCTGTACGACGGCGAGGTCTGCCTGGGCGGCGGGGTGATCGCGACCGCGGGCTGAACGCGCGGGCAGACCCGTCTGCAAGCGGCGCAGCCGGCCCGGCAGCACCGCGCGCGCCCGAAATGCTCAGCTCCCGCGGCGCCGGGAACCGGGGTCGATGCCGGCCAGCACGGCGGCGGCGACGATCATGCCGCCCCCCAGCCCAACCTGGGCCGTGAGGCGCTGGTCACCCCACCAGACCGAGGACGCGGTGGCGAACACCACCTCCGTCAGCATGATGACCGAGGTGGTGCTGGCGCTCAGGTAGCCCGCCCCGTGCTGAAGCGCGAGGTTGGCGGCCAGCATGGCGCCGGTGAGCAGCAGCGCGGCCAGCACCCAGTCGGCGCGCGGCGCGGGCGGCCCATCCACCTGGCCCACCGCGCCCAGCAGCAGGGCCAACCCGCCGGCCACCGCCATCCCGCCGAAGAACATGGCCAGCGCGCGCGCCTCAGCGGGGTGGTGCGATTCGCGCCGGAGCATCACGTTGTTCAGCGCAAAACTCACCCCCCCGGCCAGGCCCAGCCAGTCGGCCAGGCTCGAAGGCAGGGGCCAGCCCGCGCCGGGCGGCTTGAGCACGATGGCGGCACCCGCCAGGGCCAGCCCGATGCGCAGCGCCGCCCAGGCCGTGAGCCGTTCGCCCAGCAGCAGCCGCGCCAGCAGCACCGACCACAGCGGCATCAGGTAGAAGAGCAGCACCACCCGCACCACGTCCCCGATGCTCACCGCCCAATTGAAGGCCGCATTGGTGCAACCGGCCGCAAGGGCGAGCACCCACAGGGTCGGCGCCGCCAACAGCTGGCGCAGCGCCTGGGGCCGGCGCCCGACGATCAGCGCGACCACCACCGCATAGGTGAGCGCCGTCGCCCACAGCGGATGCACGCCCAGGGACTGCAGGTAACGGAACGGCCACCAGGAGACGCCCCAGATGAAGGCGTTCACCAGCAAGGCGAGAGCCGCCAGCACGGGCAGGGCCGGGGCCGTCAGCACGGCGGCGCGCCGCTCATTGAGGGTCAGGGCGCGTCAGGGCGGATCCCCGCGCGCAATGGCCAGCAGGCGGTCGACCTCGCCCTTGTGGCGCACCGTGTTGCGCAGGTGCCAGCGGCGGATCAGCTCCATCACGCCGGCCACGACCAGGCCGAAGATCGTGATGGCGCCAAAGGCCGAGAGACCGAGTTTGGTCATGCCGGCATAGAAGGCGCCGAGGCCAAGGATGCAGGCCTGCTCGTTGAAGTTCTGCACGGCGATCGAGCGGCCGGCACCCATCAGGTTGTGGCCACGGTGCTGCAGCAGCGCGTTCATCGGCACCACCAGGAAACCGCCCAGACCGCCCAGCAGGATCAAGAAAGGCGCGGCCACCCAGACGTTGTCGATGAAATTCATGGCAATGACCAAGAGGCCCATGCCAATGCCCATCGGGATCACGCCGGTGGCGTGCTCGAGCCGGGTGCGCACCGCCAGCACCGCACCGACCGCGGTGCCGACGGCCACCACGCCGACCAGCATCGAGGCCTGCGTGGTCCCGTAGCCCAGCGCCACCGCAGCCCAGGCCAGCACGATGTAGCGCAGGTTGCCACTCACACCCCAGAACAGGGTGGTGGTGGAGAGCGAGATCTGGCCGAGCTTGTCGCCCCAGAGGCGCGTATTGCAGGCCGCGAAATCGCGCACCAGGCCGTTCAGGCTGTGGGCGAAGGGCTGCATCGGCGCCTCGGTGCGCGGGATGCGCAGATTGAACAGGGCCGCCAGCAGGTAGAGCGAGGTCAGCGCGGTGATCGCCGCCTCGGGCGGCGTGTCGATGCCGGTCGTGAGCAGCGGCAGGTCCAGGGCCAACAGCGTCGATGCGATGGCGGGACCGACCAATTGACCACCGAGCAACACGCCGAGGATGATCGAGCCGATGGTCAGGCCCTCGATCCAGCCGTTGGCCTTGACGAGCTGCGAGGTCGGCAGCAGCTCGGTGAGGATGCCGTACTTGGCCGGCGAATAGGCCGCCGCCCCGAGCCCGACGATCGCGTAGGACAACAGCGGATGGGTGCCGAACAGCATCATCAGGCAGCCAAAGATCTTGATGAGGTTCGAGACGAACATCACCCGCCCCTTGGGCACGGCATCGGCGAAGGCGCCGACGAAGGGCGCCAGCACGACGTAGAAGAGCGCGAACATCGGCACCAGCGCGGCACGCTGCCATTCGGGCTGGCCGGAGGACCGCAAAAGTTCCACCGCCGCGACGAACAATGCGTTGTCCGCCAGCGAGCTGAAGAACTGCGCCGACATGATGGTGTAGAAACCTTTTTTCATCGCTCGTCGGCTGTGACGCCCCGGGTTGGGGGCGCCCGCTGTGTCCCCTGTCTCTGCGTGCCGCGGCGGTTATAGCATGGGGGGTGTCGGCAAGCGCTCTTGCCGAAAGGCACACTGCCACCCCTGCCCGGCCGACGCCAAACGCCCATGCCCCGCCCGATCCAAGCGCTGATCCACGCCGCCGCGCTGCGCCACAACCTGGCGCGGGCCACCGCGGCCGCGCCCGACTCGCGGGTGTTCGCGGTGGTCAAGGCCGAGGCCTATGGTCACGGCATCGAGCGGGTGTTCGACGCCCTGCGCGGGGCCGATGGCTTCGCACTGCTCGAGCTCGGCGATGCCGAGCGGCTGCGCCGCCTGGACTGGCGCGGCCCCATCCTGCTGCTCGAGGGCGCCTTCGAGCCGCGCGACCTGGAGCTCTGCTCGCGGCTGGGCCTGTGGCATGTGATCCACCGAGAGGCCCAGATCGACTGGCTGGCCATGCACAAGACCCACCAGCCGCACCGGGTGTTCCTGAAGATGAACAGCGGCATGAACCGCCTGGGCTTCACGCCCTCCGCCTTTCGCTCGGCTTGGGCCCGACTCAATGCGTTGCCGCAGGTGGAGGAGATCACGCTGATGACCCACTTCGCCGACGCCGACCAGGGTGCGCCGGGTCTCGAAGCCTCGCTCAAGCGCTTCCGCGAGGCCACCCACGACCTGCCCGGGGAGCGAACGCTCGCCAACAGCGCCGCCACCCTGGCCCAGCCCGGCCCGTCCGCCCTGACTCCGCCGGGCGGCGAGCCGCAGGTGGCCGCCGACTGGGTGCGGGCCGGCATCATGGTTTACGGCTCGGCCCCGGACTTTCCCGCCCGTGGGATCGATCAGTGGGACCTGCAGCCGACGATGACGCTGCGCGCCGAGCTGATCGCCACCCAGTCCCTGCAGCCGGGCGATTCGGTCGGTTACGGCAGCCGCTTCACGGCCGAGGCGCCCATGCGCATCGGCATCGTGGCCTGCGGCTACGCTGATGGCTACCCGCGGCACGCACCGACCGGCACACCGGTGCTGGTGGACGGCGTGCGCACCCGGCTGGTGGGGCGGGTCTCGATGGACATGCTGGCGGTCGACCTGACGCCTGTGCCCCAGGCCCAGCCCGGCAGCGAGGCCACGCTCTGGGGCCGCGGGCCGCGCGGGTCGGTGCTGCCGATCGACGAGGTCGCCCATGCGGCCGGCACCGTCGGCTACGAACTGATGTGTGCCCTGCCCCCCCGGGTGCCGGTGCGGGTCGAGGAATGAAGGCAGCGCCACCCGTTCGGGACTTTGTGCCGGCGGGTGGGACTGCGGGGCGTGAGTGCTGGGTTGACGGTCTGAGCGAGGGTCTGAGCGAGGGTCTGAGCGAGGGTCTGAGCGAGGGTCTGAGCGAGGGTCTGAGCGAGGGTCTGAGCGAGGGTCTGAGCGAGGG
>CAISYQ010000380.1 GCA_903889735.1 uncultured Methylibium sp. | reverse complement strand
TGGGCGCCGGTGAGCTGCACCTGCCAGTCGCCACCGGCTCCGGCATCGGCCCCGGAGCTTGGCCCCTCAGCCCGCCGGACGATGCCGCGCTGGTATTCGGTGCGGCCCGGCTTCTTGCGGATGGCCTCCAGCGCGCGGGCGCGCAGCATCGGCAGCGGCGCCGGAGCGGCCCCGGCCATCGCCAAGAGGGCCTCGCGCACGAAGGCATAGAAGGTGACCATCACGGCGACCGGGTTGCCCGGCAGCCCGAACAGCACGGCGCTGTGGCCGCCCGAGCGGATGCGGCCGAAGGCCATGGGCCGGCCCGGGCGCATCGCGATGCGCCAGAACGCCACCTCGCCGAGGCGGGCCATCACCTGCTTGGTGTGGTCGGCCTCGCCGACGCTGACGCCGCCCGAGGTGATGATGGCGTCGGCGTTCTCGCAGGCGCTGCGGAAGGCCGCCTCCAGCGCCGCCGGGTCGTCGCGCACGACGCCGAGGTCCAGCACTTCCACGCCCAGCCGGGTGAGCATGCCGTGGAGGGTGTATCGGTTGCTGTCGTAGACACAACCGGCGTCCAGCGGTTCGCCGATGGAGCGCAGTTCGTCTCCGGTGGAAAAGAAGGCCACGCGCAGGCGCCGCCGCACCGGCAACTCGGCCTGGCCGAGCGAGGCCGCCAGACCGATGTCGGCCGGGCGCAGCACGCGGCCCGCTGGAAGGGCCGATTCGCCGCGGGCGAGGTCCTCGCCCCTCAGGCGCCGGTTGTCACCAGTAGCCACAACGCCGGCCGGCACGCTCACCCGCCCGTCCGAGGCGGTGGTGAATTCCTGCGGCACCACGGTGTCTAGCCCGGCGGGCATCACCGCGCCGGTCATGATGCGCACGCAGTCACCCGGATCCACCGTGCCCGCGTAGGCCTGGCCCGCGTAAGCGGTGCCCACCACCCGCAGGTCCAGGGCGGCATCCTCCCGCAAGTCGGCGCCGCGCAGCGCGTAGCCGTCCATGGCCGAGTTGTCGCTGGCCGGCACATCGATCGCTGAGACGATGTCCTCGGCCAGCACCCGGCCGAGTGCGGCGCGCAGCGCCAGCTTCTCCACGGCACCGACCGGCGGCACGAAGCGCCGGATGAACTCCTGTGCCTGCGCCACGCTGAGCGCGGCCGGGTCGTAGCCTGCGACACAGGAGGCGATCTCTTCGAGTGAGGGCAGCGTGGGGCTCATGGGTGGGATCAGGCAGAAGGTCGGGCAGGTGGCTGCAGGATGGGAACGGAGCGCTGGCGCCGGGGGATGGGTGCCGGGCTCAGCCGCCGGGTGATGGGCGCCGGGCTCAGCCGCCGGGTGATGGGCGCCGGGCTCAGCCGCGGCGCGCCTCGAGCTCGCGCAGCTCCTGCAGCGTGTTGGCGTTGACGAAGGCGACCGCCTCGGGGAAATCGACCCGCACGCAGCGGTGCTCCGCGGTCCAGCGGTCGATCTTGCGGCCGCCCGACTGCATGAATTTCACCAGGCTCTCCAGCAATGTGGCGCGCAGCAGGCAGAACACCGGCTGGGGCTGGGGACCGGCGTCGGGGCGGTCGGCGTCGGCGGCTTGGACCATGGCGATCTCGGCGTCCCCGGCCTCCAGCGCCCGCGCCAGCCGCGCGACCAGGTCCTCCGGAAAGACCGGCGTGTCGCAGGGAACGGTCACGAGGTAAGGTGTCTCGCAGTGCTCCAGGCCGATCAGGAAGCCCGCCAGCGGCCCGGCAAATTCGTCGGTTGCATCGGGCCAGACCGGCACGCCAAAGCTGTCGTAGGCGCCGAGGTTGCGATTGGCATTGATCATCACCTCGCCCACCTGCGGCATCAGCCGCATCAGCGTGTGCAGCGCCAGCGGCATGCCGAGGTAGGGTTGCAGACCCTTGTCGACCCCCCCCATGCGGCTCCCGCGGCCACCCGCGAGGATCACGCCGGTGATCTGCGAGGCCTCGATCATCGCGCCCCCGGGCGCATTGGCCGTGGTCCCGCCGGACGAGGGGCTGTCATGGACCTCATCCCCCGATGTAACTCATCTCGACCTTGGCCGCCGCTGCCAGCGCCCCGGCCGCGCTGCCGCGCAGTTCGGAATAGCGGTCGTCGCGGCCCTGCCAGATGTCGCCAATGGCGGCGGCGACCTGGAGGTCATCGAAGCGGGCCTCGTCGCGCAGCAAGGCGCGAAGGTCGTGGCCGCGGTGGGCGAACAGGCACAGGTAGAGCTTGCCCTCGGTCGACAGGCGCGCCCGGTTGCAGTCGCCGCAGAAGGCCTGGGTCACGCTGGAGATCACGCCGATCTCGCCCTGCCCGTCGGCATAGCCCCAGCGCTCGGCCGTCTCGCCGCGCGCGCTGGGCTCCAGGGCCTGCAGCGGGAACTGTGCATGGATGCGCTCGACCACCTGGGCCGAGGGCAGCACCTCGTCCATGCGCCAGCCGTTGGTGACGCCGACGTCCATGTACTCGATGAAGCGCAGCACGACCTTGGCACCGAAATGCTCCCGGAAATACCGCGCCATCGGCACGATCTCGTGGTCGTTGGTGCCGCGCTTGACCACCATGTTGACCTTCACCGGCGCCAGGCCCACGGCCACGGCGGCCTCGATGCCGGCCAGCACCTCGGCCACCGGGAAGTCGACGTCGTTCATGCGGCGAAACACTGCATCGTCCAGGGCGTCGAGGCTGACCGTCACGCGCTGCAGGCCGGCGTCCCGCAGCGCCTGGGCCTTGCGGGCGAGCAGCGAACCGTTGGTGGTGAGGGTGATGTCCAGCGGTGTGCCGTCGGGAGAACCGTCGGGTGAGTCGTCGGGAATGCGGATCGCGGCCAGCTGGCCGATCAGCACCTCGAGGTGCTTGCGCAGCAGCGGCTCGCCGCCGGTCAGGCGCAGCTTGCGCACGCCGTGCAGCGTGAAGATGCGGGCCAGCCGGGCAATTTCCTCGAAGCTCAGCAGCTCGGCATGCGGCAGGAAGCGGTGGTCCTTGTCGAACACCGCCTTGGGCATGCAGTAGCTGCAGCGGAAGTTGCAGCGGTCGGTGACCGAGATGCGCAGGTCGCGCAGCGGGCGACCATGCTGGTCGGCCAGCAGGCCGTCGGGTACAGCCGACTGGGAGGGTACGGCCGGACGCGAAGCGAGCGCGCGGTGGTCGATGAGGGGGATCGAGCGTTCGGCCATCGGGCCATTGTGCCGCGTGGCCGCTCTCGATTCGACCCGTGGGGGCGCACGGCACGACGCCGGCGCGCCAGGGTTCAGAGCCCGCAGAT
>CAISYQ010000379.1 GCA_903889735.1 uncultured Methylibium sp. | reverse complement strand
GCCGTGGGCACTGGCCATGCGCAGGCAGGCCTGCACCTGGGCCGTGCTGGCCGGCCGCAGCACGGCGGCCACCCGTTGGGTCGTGGCGAAGGTGGCCTGCTCTGCCCGGCTCAGGGCTGGCGGGTCCACCACCACATGCTCGTCGCCCAGCGCAGCGCGCCAGGCGGCCAGCGCTTCAGGTGGCAGCGGCTTCAACGGCGGGGCTGGGCGCCCTGACCATCTGCATGCCCATGGCCCCACCGGGGGTGAGCATGTCGGCCACGAAGTTCAGCTGCACGATCTGCCCCTGCCCGTCCAGCTCCAGCCAGAGGGCGGCTTCCACCACCACCTCCTTGCGCGGGTCGATCGGGGCCGTGGTGCGCAGGTCGTGCTTCTTCTTGGTCAGCACCACCCGCGCGCAGGCCGTGCGGCCCTCTTCCATCACCGCCACCAGCGTGGCCGTGCCGCCCGAGGCGAAGGCAAAGGCCTCGGCGAAGCGCTTGATCGTCTCGGGCTTGTTCAGGCCGTAGCGCGGCGACACCGCGCCTTTGGCGCCCTCGGCCAGGTGGGTGAGCAAGAAGCCCTTGAAGACGGTCCCGCTGGTGGCCGCGGCCACCAGCTGCTTGAGCAGGGCCTTGGGCCCGGAGTGCGGACCGATGCCGGCCGATGGTTGCTGCGTACTCATGCTGGAGCCTCCTCGGTGCGGGGTGTCGGGGCGCCGGCCGGCGCCCACTGGTAGCCGCGCTGCAGCAGCTGGCCCACGATGTCGCTGTAGACGCGGTTCTTGATGATCTGGCCTTCGGGCGTGAAGTGGGTCCAGGACATGCCGGGGATGATCACCGTCTTCTCGGCTGAGTCTTCACCGTCGGCGCCGGCCTTGACCGTGGCCGACAGCACCCACAACGTGCACACGACATCGTCTTCGGTGATCTGGCGCTGCAGCTGGATGGTCACGTTGCGGTGCACCTGGTGGAAGTGGGCGAGCTTGGTCTGCAGGCCCGCCACGCCCTGGGCGGCGGCCTGGGGGCGCTCCACCTCCTCGAAGGCGGGGTCCAGGATGTCGGCCAGCGGGCTGGCCACCCCGGTGGTGCGGGCGTTGAGCAGGGCAAAGGCCCGTTGCTTGTGTTCATTCATGATGAGGGTTCCGTTTGAAATCAGGGCTGAGCGGGTTCAGTCTGTGGCTTACAGCCCAAAAATACTCATGAAAGCCCCACCCGGGTCTCGAATGAAATATTCAACACCTTTCACAATGGCGTCACGGGTGTCCGTGTAGACGGTCGTCGCCACGGATTTGACATCCTTGGCAATATTGTCGAGCTCCGCGGCCGCGTTGCTCAGGACGTTGGCCACGTCTTTCTCGAAGAAGTCGGCCACACCCGTGTTTTTCAGGAAGTCGACCACACCGGCGTCGTCCAGGAAGTCGGCCACGTCATTGGCGAAGAAGTCGCCCAGATCCTCGAAGGCGTCGGCCACAGCGCCGAAGTTGATGTCGATGTTCAATTTGACGTCGATGCCCAGCAGCAGCGCCACATCGGCCGAGAAGCCGAAGCTGAAGACGCCGTCCTCGTAGGTGGCGTGCCCCTCGCCCTCAAAGCCGATCTGGAACCCAATCGAGGCGCCTACGCTCCCCGTTGCGGTCATGCCTGCAAATGTGGCCTCCCCCTCGAGGCTTCCCTTGAGTCCTGTGCCCGCCTTGGCGACGATTTCCCCGCCCACACCCTCGTTGTTGAGCTGGCCGCTGGCGGCGAGTTTGGCTTCGGCGTACAGACCTCCCTCGGCGCTGCCCGAGCCGCCCAGCGACCCATACCTCGCCCCGGCTTCGGCCTGCGCCATGAGCGAGACCTCGGCGGCGAGTTCTGCCGCGATGTTCAGCCCGTCCTTCCCGGCGCTGAACTCCGCTTCGGCCAGCACGCTGGCCAGCGCCTTCACTTCGGCGGCGCCGTAGAGGCTCAAGTCGCCCATCTTGATGCTGCCATCGGCATTGACGCTGGCGGTGAATTCCGCCCCCGCCTTGCCGGTGATGGTGATGGAATCCCCGGTCACTGTGATCGTGCCCTCGGCAAACGCGGTGGCGCTGGCCTCGGCACCGGCGCTGGCCTTGAAGGTGGCGCTGCCCACCGTGGCGGTGGCCGAGGTGCCGGTGCTGGCCGCCCAGTTCACCTCCGCCGCAGCCTTGGCGTCCACCAGCGCAGTGGACTTGCTGCCCAGATCCGTCAGGGCTGTTGCCGAGATGGCCGCCACCTGCGCGCCGTTCAGGCTCTTCAGCGCGTCGCCGGAGAAGCTATTGAGCAGGCCCGCCTCACCCAGCCGGTTGACCTGCAGCGCGCTCAGGCCGTTGACTTGCTCGGCCGTCAGCGAGCTGATCACCGTGGCCGTCAGATCCACCACCTTCTCACCCAGGGAGTACATCTGCAGCGCGGACAAGCCGCCCACCTGCACCTTGTTCAGGCTGCCCAGACCCTCCTTGCTCATGGCTGCCACGCCCACGCCCAGGGCCGAGATCTGCGATTGGCTCAGCGAGTCGACCTGGATGCTGCTCAGGCTGCCGATGGTGGCGTCGCTCAAGCCCGCCACCTTGTCGCCCAGCGCGGCGATCTGGGTGCCGCTCAGTTTGTCGATCTGGGCGGCGTCCAGGCTCACCACGGCCGCAGGCGACAGGCCGGAGATGGCGCCGAGGCTCAGGTATTGGAGTGTCGAAGACGGGCTCAAATCGCTCATGATGTCGAGTTGCTCGGCGGTGAGCCCGGCCACCTGGGCCTTGTTCAGGCATTCCACGGCGTCACGCGTCAGCTGACCCACATCGCTGCCGAGGGCGGTCACCTGGTGCGACAGCAGGCCGGAGAGATTGATGGGGGCTATGCGGGCCACCGCGGCCGGGCTGAGATCGCCAATGCGCTCGCCCAGGGCCGTCAACTGCGCTGGCGAGAGGACCTTGACGACTCTGTCCAACTGCTCGGCCGTCAGGGTGGGCACCAGTTTCTGGAAGCTCACCAGGTCCTTCTGCTCGGCGGACATCCCGGCAATGGTGGCCTCCGACAGGGCCGCCACCTGCGCGCCTTCCAGCCCGGCCAGCGCCTGCACCGAGAGGTTTTTCACATGGGTGCCCAACTCTCCTACGGTGGCCGCCGGCAAGGCGTGCACCTGGGCGGCGGTCAGGTCCCTCATCTCGGCGCCCAGGCCTGCGATGGTGCTGGCCTTCAGGCTGGCAAAGGTTTCCGGCGCCAGATGCTGGGCCTTGTCGGCCGTGCCCAGGGCCAACAGCTGGGTGGCGCTCAAGCTCTTCACTTGGTCGGCGCTCAGGCTGCCCACGCCCTCGGGCGACAGCAGGTTGACGCGGTTGCCCAACTGGCTCACCTGCGCGGCCGTCAGGCCGTCCACCTGCTGGGCACTCAGGTAGTACATGCAACTGTTGTCGAGGTTGTCGATCTTGCTGCCCAGCGCGGTCACCTGCGCCTCGCTCAGGCCGTCTACCTGGTTGGAGTTCAAGCTCCCGATGGCCGCCGCCGAGAGCCCGCCCACCTTGGTGCCCAGGGCGCTGATCTGGTCGTTCGAGAGGAAGTCCACCTGGGCGCCGGTCAGCGCCACCAAGGCGTCGGGCCGCAGGTGGACGAGTTTGTCGCCCAGCTGGGCGATCTGGTCCCTGGTCAGCGACGCCACATCGCTGGCGGTGTAGCGCTCCAGGACGGCCACGGGGTCCAGAAAGACCACCATGCTGCCCAGGCCCTTCATCCCGGCGTCTGAAATGGCGCGCAGCTGGTCGCCGTTCAGGCTGTGCAGGGCCGTGGGGTTGAGCTCCTTGAGCAGGTTGAGGCTGACGAGCTTGTCCAGGTGCGCTGGGGTCAGGCCGTTGGCCTGTTCACTGTTGAGCTGGGCCACCTCGGCGGCAGACAGCACGCTGATGTGCTGCGCGCTCAAGGCGCCAATGCTCACGGCGGACAAGCCCATGACCTGCTTGACGTCCAGGCTCTCGAAGGCGCTGACGCTCAGCTGGCCCACCTTGGCGCCCAGCGCGCTGACCTGCAATGCGCTCAGGCCGTCCACTTGAATGGCGTCCAGGCTGGCGAGGGCGGCGGAGTTCATGGCGCCCACATTGACGCCCAAGGCGGCCACCTGCGCGGCAGACAGGTTGTCCATCTGGGTGGCGGTCATGCAGGCCACCCGCACGGGGCTCAAGGCCGCAACGTCGGTGGCGCTCATGGCCTGCCATTGGGCGGCGGTCGGCTGCGGCAGCACGGCGCTCAGGGCGGTGCGCTGCGCGTCGTTCAAGCCCAGGATCTG
>CAISYQ010000378.1 GCA_903889735.1 uncultured Methylibium sp. | reverse complement strand
GATCTCCGAGAAATTCTGGACAGCGGCGCGGAACACCATGCGCCCGATGCGGCCGACGCCATTGATGCCGATCTTGATGGTCATGGAGACTTCCTCGCCTTGCTTACTTGGATGACAGGACCTTGCGCACCGTCGCAGCCAGGTTCTCGGCCGTGAACCCGAAGTGCTTGAAGAGTTCGCCGGCCGGGGCCGACTCGCCGTAGGTGTCCAGGCCCACGACCGCGGCGCAGCCGTACTTCCACCAGCCGTCGGTCACGCCGGCCTCCACCGCGATGCGCGGCAGGCCCGCGGGCAGCACGCTCTTCTTGTACTTGGCATCCTGGCGGTCGAAGACCGTGGTGCTGGGCACAGACACCACGCGCACCGGGATGCGGGCCTGGGCCAGCAGCGCTTGCGCATGCAGGGCCAGCTGCACCTCGGAGCCGGTGGCGATGATGACCGCCTTGGCCTTCTTCTTCAGGCCCACCTCGCTGGGCTCGGCCAGCACATAGGCGCCACGGGCGATCTCGTCGAGGCCGGCCTTGGGCGCATAGGCCAGGTTCTGGCGGCTGAGCAGCAGCGCGCTCGGGCGCTCGCGGTTGAGCAAAGCGCAGGCCCAGGCCATCGCGGTCTCGGCCGTGTCGGCGGGCCGCCAGACGTCCAGGCCCGGGATCAACCGCAGGCTCGCGGCATGCTCCACGCTCTGGTGGGTCGGGCCGTCCTCGCCCAGGCCGATGCTGTCGTGGGTGAACACGTGGATCACGCGCAGCTTCATCAGCGCGGCCATGCGCAGGGCATTGCGCGAGTAGTCGCTGAAGGTCAGGAAGGTGCCGCCGTAGGGGATGAAGCCGCCGTGCAGCGCCACGCCGTTCATGATGGCCGCCATGCCGAACTCGCGCACGCCGTAGTTGATGTGGCGGCCGGGCTTGCCGTCCTCACCGAGCTTGACCGAGCCGTCGGCGTTGAAACGCAACGGTGGCGTGCTCTTGGTGTTGGTGAGGTTGGAGCCGGTCAGGTCGGCGCTGCCGCCGAGCAGCTCGGGCAGCGCGGCGGTGAAGGCCTCCAGCGCGATCTGGCTGGCCTTGCGGCTGGCCACGGTCGCGGCCTTGGCGTGGGCGGCCACGGCCGCGTCCACCGCCACCTGGGAGACGCTGGCCGGCAGCGCCCCGCTCATGCGGCGCTCGAACTCGGCGGCCGCCTGCGGGTGCGCGGCGCGGTAGGCCGCGAAGGCGGCGTCCCACATCTGCTGGGCCTCGGCGCCGCAGCCCTTGGCGTCCCAGGCGGCATAGACCTCGGCCGGGACCTCGAAGGGCGGGTGGTTCCAGCCGATCGCCGCGCGGGTGAGCGCGATCTCCTCGGCACCCAGCGGCTCGCCATGGGCCTTGGCGGTGTTCGCGCGGTTGGGCGAACCCTTGCCGATGGCGGTCTTGCAGAGGATGAAGCTGGGCTTGTCGGTGCTCTGGCGGGCCTTCGCGATCGCCGCGTCCACCGCGTCGGCGTCGTGGCCGTCGACCGGGCCGATGACGTTCCAGCCGTAGGCCGCGAAGCGCTGGGCAGTGTCGTCGATGAACCAGGGCGAGACCTGGCCGTCGATGCTGATGCCGTTGTCGTCGTAGAGGGCAATCAGCTTGCCCAGCTTCCAGGCGCCGGCCAGGGCGCAGGCCTCGTGGCTGATGCCCTCCATCAGGCAGCCGTCGCCGAGGAAGACATAGGTGCGGTGGTCGACGATGCGGTGGCCGTCGCGGTTGAACTCGGCCGCGAGCAGCTTCTCGGCCAGCGCCATGCCGACCGCGTTGCTGATGCCCTGGCCCAGCGGGCCGGTGGTGGTCTCCACGCCGGGCGTGATGCCAACCTCGGGATGGCCCGGGGTCTTGCTGTGCATCTGGCGGAAGTTGCGCAGTTCCTGCATCGGCAGGTCGTAGCCGGTCAGGTGCAGCAGCGCGTAGAGCAGCATGGAGCCATGTCCGTTGGACAGCACGAAGCGGTCGCGGTTGGCCCAGTGCGGGTCGGCCGGGTTGTGGCGCAGGTGGCGGCCCCAGAGCGCGGCGGCGATGTCGGCCATGCCCATGGGGGCGCCGGGGTGACCGGAATTGGCCTGCTGCACGGCGTCCATCGCGAGGGCGCGGATGGCATTGGCCATCAGCGTGGCGTCGGGGGCGGTGGTGGAATCGCTGGGACGGGTCAGGTTGGCGGCCATGGTGTTCATCGCACGTTGAAGGGCTGCCGGCGCGGCAGAATCCTTGATTTTACGAGCCCCCACGACCGATGGCGAACCACCCCCTGCGAGGCTTGCGCCTCACCGCCGAGCTGGGCGCCGACCTGCCCATGGGTCCGCGTGCCGACCCGCGGGCCGCTGCCGCAGTCGCGTCGAAGGCCACCGCTTGAGCGCTGCCTCCCAGGTGCCGGCGCTGATCCTCGCTGCCGGGCGCGGCGAGCGCATGCGGCCGCTCACGGACCACCGGCCCAAACCGTTGCTACCGGTGCACGGCAAGCCCCTGATCGAGTGGCACCTGGAGGCGCTGGCGGCCAGCGGCGTGAGCGAGGTCGTGATCAACACCGCCTGGCTGGAAGAGCAGTTCCCGGCCGCGCTGGGCGATGGGCGCCGCTGGGGTCTGCGCATCCGCTACTCGATGGAGGGCCGAGACCACGGCGGCGCGCTGGAGACCGCGGGCGGTATCGTCCAGGCGCTGCCGCTGCTCCAGTCAGAGATCTTCTGGGTGCTGGCCGGCGATGTCTTCATGCCGGGCTTTCGCTTCGAGGCGCAGGAATTCGCGCAATCGGCAGACCTCGGCCACCTCTGGCTGGTGCCCAACCCGCCCCAGCACCCCCTGGGCGACTTCGCCCTGAGCCCGCAGGGCCGCGTGCGGGCCCGCGACCCGGCCTCGG
>CAISYQ010000377.1 GCA_903889735.1 uncultured Methylibium sp. | reverse complement strand
TGAATGGACGCCGCGGGCCACGGGCGCATCATTGACTGGCAGTCGTTGAGAAACATAGACAAAAGACAGACAACCGGTATCGCGCCGGTTGGCGCCAGGAGACTCGCCATGTCCAATCTGCAATCCCGCCACATCGATAACGTCATCGCCGTCGGCATGGGCGGGGGGGGGGCCGGTCAGCGGACCCGAGGGCCTGTTCCACAAGTCCTGGGCCCGTTGCCTCAAGCAGCATGGCCTGGACCCCACCCGGCCCACGCCCGCGCGCATCCTCCCCTCCATGGAGGTGCGCGAGCACCAGCAGCGCATGGACGGCTTCCTGCGGGTGGCGCGTGCCGGCATGGAGGAGCTGTACCGGCGGGTGGCCGACCTGGGCTACATGACGCTGCTGACCGATGCCGACGGCATCACGGTCGAGTACATCGGCAACCCAGCCACCGAGCAGCAGCTCAAGTCCGCCGGCCTCTACCTGGGGGCCGACTGGAACGAGTCGCATGCCGGCACCTGCGGCGTCGGCACCTGCCTGATCGAGCAGGCGACGATCACCTGCCACCAGGCTGAGCATTTCGATGCCACCCACATCTCGCTGACCTGCACGTCCTCGCCGCTGTTCGCGCCCGACGGCCAGCTGCTCGGCGTGCTGGACGTCTCGGCCCTGCATTCACCGGAAGCGCGCGAGAGCCAGCACCTGGCCCTGCACCTCACCTCGATGTACGCCCAGATGATCGAGGATGCCAACTTCCTGCGCAGCTTCGGCAGCCACTGGATCCTGCGCCTGGGCAAGTCCTGCGGGCTGGTGGAGGTGGCGGGCGACGTGATGCTCGCCTTCGATGAGGACGGCGTCATCCTCGGCGCCAACACTGGCGCGCGCCGCCGCTTCGGCGGTGTCAACGGCTCGCGCTCCACCAACAGCCAGTTGGTGGGCCAGACCCTCATGGAGGTGCTCGACATCACCATGGACGCCGTCTGGAGCGTGGCCCGCGGGGGCTCGGGCATGGACGCCCAGGGCTTCTGGTCGTACCGCCACGAGCATTACTACCCCAGCATCGTGCCGCCCCGTGCGCGGCTGGGCGGCGTCTCGCCCGCCCGCGCCTCCCTGCCGTTGGTCGTTGAGCACGCCGCCGCCGAGCCGGTCGACGGCAGGAACCCGGCCCGCTCCCTGGACCGCCTGGTGGGTGGCGATGGCGTGATGCAGCGGCTGATCTCGCAGTCCAAGCGCCTGGTCGACCGCAAGGTGAACCTGCTCATCCACGGCGAGACCGGCTCGGGCAAGGAGGTGCTGGCCAAGGCCCTGCACGAGTACAGCGGCCGCGCCCGCAAGCCCTTCGTCGCGGTCAACTGCGCCTCGATCCCCGAGACCCTGATCGAGAGCGAGCTGTTCGGCTACACGCCCGGCAGCTTCACCGGGGGCAAGAGCAAGGGCATGAAGGGCCTGATCGCGCAGTCGGACGGCGGCACGCTCTTCCTCGACGAGATCGGCGACATGCCACTGCACCTGCAGACGCGCTTCCTGCGCGTGCTCTCGGAGTCAGAGGTGCTGCCGCTCGGCGCCGAGCAGCCGATTGCCGTCAACCTCAATGTCATCGCCGCCACCCACCGCGATCTGCGCGAGCGTGTCGAGCAAGGCAGCTTCCGGGAAGACCTCTACTACCGGCTCTGCGGCGCCACGCTCTTCCTGCCGCCGCTGCGCGACCGCGACGACCGCCAGTACCTGATCGAGACCCTGGCCCGCGAGGAGGCACAGCGCCTGGGCTTCGAGCCGCAGTTGTCGGCCCCGGCGCTGCAGCTGCTGCTGGACTACGCCTGGCCGGGCAACATCCGCGAGCTGCGCAATGCCCTGCGCTTTGCCCTGGCCCTGAGTGGTGACGAGGCGGTGATGCCGGCGGACTTGCCGGCCGAGATCAGCACCCCGCGCGGCGTCCCGGCCCATGCGTCGCCCCGCCGGGCCTCGGCCATTGACCCGGTCGCGCCCCTGGCCGTCGAACCGCCAACTGACAGCGAGGCGGCTCACCTCCTGCAGGCGCTGAAGAAAAACAAGTGGAGCATCACCTCCGCCGCCCAGGAGCTCGGCGTGTGCCGCGCCACCATCTACCGGCAGATGAAGCGCTACGCGATCACGCCGCCCCATCTGGCCTGAACCTCAGCCGAGCGCCGGGCCGCCCCAAGCCGGCTGAGACCCCCTCGGGGGGTGGCTGCGGTACCCCGCAGCCGGGGGCCCCATTTCACCGCCACCCAACCAACATCCGCCGCGCCAGCGCCCGCCGGACCGGCCCCAGCGACTGCAGGGCGGCCAGGCCCAGGC
>CAISYQ010000376.1 GCA_903889735.1 uncultured Methylibium sp. | reverse complement strand
CCAAGCGCAAGGGCAAGGCCCCCGCGTCCACCATGCAGCGGTGAAATTTCACGAGCGGCCAACCCAGCGCCTGGGCCACTTCCTGGGCGCGGGGCGCCCGCAGCAGCCGGTGCTCGAGGGCCTGGACGGCATCCCGGATCTGGCGCTGGCGGGCCCGCGTGTCGCGGGAGAGCTCGTCGCTGGCGCGCAGGGCATCGAGCATCGCGCCCTCGATGCGGCGCGCGGCGTAATGGTCGAACGAGGCGCCCCGGGAGGCATCGAAGCGGCTGAGCGCCTCATTGAGGCCGATCAGGCCGGCCTGCATCAGCTCGTCCAGGTCTGCGCCCGGCGGCAGCCGCTGTCGCAACCGACCCGCGACCTGCCGCAGCAACGGCACATGCGCCCGCAGTCTGGCGCTGCGCTCGCAGCCCGACCGGGCCCGCAGGGATGCGGCAAGGGGCAGGGGATGATCGGCGAGGCGCGGCATGGTGGAGGCGGGGCAAACACCCTCCGCCCGGCGAAGGCAGGCGGCTCCTCTTCTTATCGGCCGCCACGCCGCCAACCTGAGGGCCGCCCGGCTCGCCCGCGCTCAGAGCCTGCCGATGCACCCCGGCGCGCCGCAGCGGCAGGTGAGCCGGCCCTCGTGGTGGCTCTCGCCGTAGTTCGCGCAGAGTTCCTCACCCGCGGCGATGTCGCGCATGGCGTAGAGCTCCACGCGGCCCTGGCGGATGCGCAGCGTGGCATTGGGCTGGCAGGAGTGGTTGGTGTAGCGCAGCGGGTCGCCCGACCGGGTGGCGTCGATGGCACGCGTTTCGGAGACCTCGACGATCATGATCCGGTCCTGCCCACGGGCACGGCGCCGGGCCTCGCGCACGCTGACCGACTCGCCGCGGATCTCGCCGATCTTGCGGCGCGCCGGGATGGCTTCGGCGGCGAAGGCGCCCTGGCCCTCGATCGCGCTCGGCTTGACGGTGACAGCGAATTTCTGCGGATTGGCGGGCGTCCCTCGGGCGCGCGCCACACCCCCCGCGGCCGCGGGTGTGGGGCACGTGCTGGTCTTGGGCGGCAGGGAGGTCAGGCGTGGCACCGGCGGATTGTCGCGGGCGCGGATCGCGGCGGGCGGGTGCCCCTCACGCTGGCGGCGGTGGCTTTCAGCCCGCCGGCCCAGGGCGGTCTGGCCCGGCCAGCAGCGACTCCAGGCAATGCTCGGCGATGCCGTAGAAGGCCTTGAGCGCGGCCACCTGCGCTTGGCGATCGGCGCGGCGGCGCGCCAGGGCGGCCGGGTCCAGCGCCAAGCGGGTGGCGAGGATCATCTTGTTCTTGAGCGTGTGCTCGAGCGCGACGAACTCAAACACCTGGGTGTCGTAGCCCTCGGCCTCGAGCAGCAGCGCGCGCAGGCTGTCGGTCACCATCTCGGCCTGCTGGCCGAGGTGGATGCCGTGCTGGAGCATGCCCTTGAGCGCGGGCGGGCAGCACATCTGCGGGCGCAGCTGCTTGTGGCAACAAGGCGAACTGACGATCACCGCCGCCCGCGCCCGCAGGCCCATGTGCAGGGCGTGGTCGGTGGCGGTGTCGCAGGCGTGCAGGGCGATCATCAGGTCGACCGGCTGTGCCGCGTAGCGGCCGACGTCGCCCTGCTCGAAGTCCAGCCCCTGCAAGCCCAGCCGGCGCGCGGTGGCGTTGCCCTGGTCGACCAGGTCGGCGCGCAGCTCCACGCCGGTCACCTGGGCCTCGAGGCCCAGCGTGCGGCTCAGGTGGTGGTGGGTCGCGAAGGTGAGGTAGCCCTTGCCGGCGCCGAAGTCGAGCACGCGCACCGGTGCGCCGCGTGCGGCCAGGCGGCTCTGACCGAGCGCGTGGTCGATGACCTCGACGAACTTGTTGATCTGCTTCCACTTGCGCGCCATCGCGGGGACCAGCCGGCCCGGCGCGTCGGTCACGCCGAGCGCCTGCAGGAAGGGTTCGGACAGGTCCAGCAGGCGGTGCTTGGCGCGGTCATGGGCCTCGTCCGGAGCGGTCGGCTCGCGCTCGGCCGCGCGCCGGTGCAGCAGCCAGCGTCCGCGCTTGGTGCAGCTCAGCTGGATGTCCTCGGTGGCCGTCAGCAGGTGGGCATGGGCGAAATCCGTGCCCACCATCGCGTCCAACGCAGCCAGCCCCTCGTCCATGGGCAGGTTGACCGTCAGGTCGCGGGTCGCGTGCTGGTGCACGAAGGACAGCTGCGGGATGCCGCGCAGCAACAGCGGGCGGGCGGTGACGCGGCGAGCGCCCTCGGCGCCCGACCGCAGCGGCTTGCCCAGCACCACCCGCGCGCCGGCCGGCTCGCACAGGCTGGCGCCCAGCAGGGCGAAGAAGCGTTCGCGCTCGGTCCCGGGAGGCGGAGCCTCCCGGTGGACGCGCGCCGCGGCCGGAGGGGGCGCCGTCGCGTCGGGTGCTGGGGCGGTGGGGGGCAGGGACTCCATGCCTCACTGTACCCAGCCAAGGACCGCAGGCTGAGCGCGGTCACCGTTCGGGCGCCGGACGTGGCGGGTGCTGCGCCCCGATCGGTAGCGGTCCGGAAACGACAAAGCCCGCCGAAAGGCGGGCTTTGATGCATCCCCGGCGCCCCGCGAAGGACGACCGGGTCAGTAACCGATCAACGGTTCGAGATGTACATCGTGATCTCGAAACCGTAACGCAGGTCGGTCGCTTGGGGCTTGATCCACTGGCTCATGTTGAACTCCTTGGGAGGTGGTGGCCTTGGCGGGCCGGGAAGATGAATCGATAAATAAATGTTGGCACCACCACGGCCCGCCCGGCAGCCCCCGTGTCATGAATTGGGGCTCATGATTTTCATGAAAGACCCCGCCCGATCCGTTCTCGGTCTTTTACGCCGTGTATGTGGGCTGAACTTTCGTGGCTCTTGCTTCGCCTCTTCGGAGGTGTGATTGCGCCAGGTGGAAGAGACGTCGTCGGGGGGGCCCGAGTCCAGGGCTTGCGAGCGTGCAGCTCGTCCTGGCCAAGGCGGTCGTTGAGGTCGAGCGCGCCGTCGCCCTGCGGGCTGTGCACGCACGGGCGGCTTGCGGGCGCCGCCCGTTCGCCGCTGGTGACATGATGGCCGCTGCGCAATGCGGCCTGTCGGAAGCACTCTTGCCGGCGTCGAAATGAGAACGCGCTGCCGTCCACCACCATCTGCGGAAGCATCCATGCCTCGGCAGTACGACTTGCTCATTTGGCGCAAACCACGCGCCGTCGGCGGCGCCGATTTGATGTCCTGAGCAAACCCTCGACCGGGTTATCCCGCGAATTGGCGTGGATCCGGGCGCTGCGGGCTGGCACGCTTGTTGCGCAGGACTGTGCAAGCCGTCAGAAGGAGACTGGACAGCATGCACATCGAGATCAAGACTGCGGATATCAAGCCGCTTCGCAACACCTTCACGCACCTGGCCGTGCGCTTCGGTGACAAACCGGCATCGCGCTACCAGGAGGCCACCTACGACATCCAGGAGGTCGAGAACTTCCACTACCGGCCGCTGTGGCAGCCGGACAAGGAAATCTTCGACGCCCGCCGCACCGCCGTCGTGATGTCCGACTGGTATGCCTTGAAGGATCCCCGTCAGTTCTATTACATGAGCTACACGACCACGCGTGCACGCCAGCATGAGATCGCCGAGGGCCAGTTCGACTACTTCGACAAGCGCGGCCTGATCGCCACGCTGCCTGACGGCCTGCGCGAAAGCGCGGCCGCTGCGCTGCTGCCGCTGCGGCACTACGAGTGGGGTGCGAACATGAACAACAGCGCGATCACCGCCTGGGCCTACGGCGCGGCGCTGACCAACGCAACGATGTTCGCGACGATGGACCGGCTCGGCCTGGCGCAGTTGCTGTCGCGCATCGGGCTTCTGATCGATGGCAACCTGGGGACGTCGCTCGCCGCCGCCAAGCAGCAGTGGCTGGAGGATGCGGCCTGGCAGCCGCTGCGCTCGGCGGTCGAGCACCTGTTCATTGTTGACGACTGGTTCGAGCTCTTCGTCGCGCAGAACCTGGTGCACGACGGGCTGCTCTACCCGCTGGTCTACCAGCACTACGAGCAGACGCTGGCGGCGGCCGGCGCGCCGGCCTTCGGCATGCTGCTGACCTTCCCGAACGAGTGGCACGACGAGACCTCCCCATGGGTTGACGCGGTGTGCAAGACCGCGGCCGCCGAATCGGCCGCAAACCGCGCGCATCTCGCCGACTGGGCCACGCGCCACCGCGCCACGGCACTGGCCGCGCTCGCCCCGCTGGCCGAACGCATGTTCGGCACGGCCGGACGACAGACGCTCGGCGAGGTCGATGCGGCCTTCGGCACGCGCCTGCAACGCCTCGGCCTCGTGGCTGGCTGAATCTTTCCTGGAGACACCCCCATGACGACAGCATCACACCGCAAGCTCGGTCTGAAAGACAAGTACAGCCTCCTGACCCGTGGCCTCGGCTGGGACACTGGCTACGTGCCGATGGACAAGGTGTTCCCGCTCGACAGCTTCGAGGGCATCAAGATCCACGACTGGGACAAGTGGGAAGACCCGTTTCGCGTGACCATGGACTCGTACTGGAAGTACCAGGCCGAGAAAGAGCGCAAGCTCTACGCCATCATCGACGCCTTCGCGCAGCACAACGGCCACTTGAACGTCAGCGACGCGCGCTACATCAACGCCGTCAAGCTCTTCATCACCGGCATCACGCCACTGGAGTACAACGCCCACCGCGGTTTCGCGATGGTCGGCCGCTCGATGCGCGGCGTGGGTCCACGCATCGCCTGCCAGATGCAGGGCATCGACGAGCTGCGTCACGCGCAGACGCAGATCCACGCGATGAGCCACTACAACCGGCACTTCAACGGAATGCACAGCTGGCCCAAGAACTTCGACCGCATGTGGTACCTGTCGGTTCCGAAGTCCTTCGTCAACGACGCGATGAGCGCCGGGCCCTTCGAGTTCCTGACCGCCATCTCGTTTTCCTTCGAGTATGTGCTGACCAACCTGCTATTCATGCCCTTCATGAGCGGGGCGGCCCACAACGGCGACATGGCGACCGTGACCTTCGGCTTCTCGGCGCAGAGCGACGAGGCGCGCCACATGACGCTGGGCCTGGAGTGCATCCGCTTCATGCTCGAGCAGGACGCCGACAACCTGCCGATCATCCAGAAGTGGCTGGACAAGTGGTTCTGGCGCGGCTACCGGCTGCTCGGTCTGGTGGGCGTCATGCTGGACTACATGCTGCCCAAGAAGGTGATGAGCTGGCGCGAGGGCTGGGAGCAGTACTTCGAGAAGAACGGCGGCGCGCTGTTCGAGGACCTGGCGCGCTACGGCATCCGCATGCCCAGGCACCACGAGGTGACGGTGCTCGAGAAGGAGCACGTGACCCATCAGCTCTGGTTGATGCTGTGCCAGTACCACTGGGGCCTGGCGCTGCACACCTGGCTGCCGAGCGACGAGGAGATGGACTGGCTGTCGCAGCAGTACCCGAACACCTTCGACCGGTACTACCGGCCACGCTTCGAGCAACTGCGGGTGCTGGAAGCCGAAGGCAAGCCCTTCACCAATGCCAGCCTGCCCTGCCTGTGCCAGACCTGCCAGATCCCGATGTGCTTCACCGAACCAGGCGACCCGACCCGGTTGGCGCACCGCTCGAGCCTGTTCCAGGACGAGCGCTTCATCTTCTGCTCCGACGGCTGCAAGGAAGTGTTCGACGGCGAGCCCGAGAAGTACGTGCAGGCACGGTTGCCGGTGCAGCAGTTGCTGCAGGGCAATCTGGGCGGACCGGAGCTGGCGGACATGATCCGGTTCTGGGGCTACGACCCGGAGCGCGATGTCGGTCGTTATGAGGGATCGTCCGATCAGCAGCGCTGGGTCCAGGCCAAGGCCTCCGGCTTCGCGGCCAAGGCCGCCTGAGCGGGAGAAGTGCCATGTCCATCATCGCACTGGAGCCCGGCTACGGCGGCATCCTCCGTGACCGTCTGGAAGACTTCAACGGCGTGCAGTTGCTGTTCATCGAATGGGCCGATCACCCGCTGATCGCCTGCCCGATCACCGTACCGGTGCCACCCACCACGCGCTTCGGCGAGCTCATCGAGGGCGCGCTGGCGCAGTCGGTGCTCGGCCAGCAGCCCGACTGGCCCACCGTCGATTGGAGCCGCGCCATCTGGCGCATGAACGACGCGCCCTTCGTGCCCGACATGCGCCAGACCCTGGCTGAGCAGGGTGTCACCCACAAGGCCTTTCTGACCCTAACGACCTGAAGAGGAGAAGAGCATGAGCATGAACGGCGTGATGCGCCCCGGCCACGTGGCCCTGCGCGTGATGGACCTGGAATCCGCAGTGCGCCACTACAGCGACGTGCTGGGCCTGGTGGAGACAGGGCGCGATGCGCAAGGACGCGTCTACTTCAAGTGCTGGGACGAGCACGACCACCACAGCCTGGTGCTGCGTGAGGCCGACCGCGCGGGCCTGGACTACCTGGGCTTCAAGGTGGTCGATGAGGTGACGCTGGACCGTCTGGCGGTCGGCATCGAGGGCTTCGGCATCGCGACCGAGACCGTCCCCGCTGGCGAGCACCTGGCGACCGGACGGCGGGTGCGCTTCACCGCGCCAACCGGCCAGGTATTCGAGCTGTATGCGACGAAAGACGTGGTGGGCAACGGCATGCCCACGGTCAACCCCGGCATCCAGCCCGCGAATCTCAAGGGCATTGCCCCGGTTCGGCTCGACCATGTGCTGGTCTACGGCGCCGACATCGAGGGCTCGGTGGCGCTGTTCCGCGACGTTCTGGGCTTCCAGATCACCGAGAGCGTCAGCGACAACGGCAAGTACATGGCTGCTTTCATGAGTTGCAGCACCAAGGTGCACGACATTGCTTTCGTCGGGCTGCCGGGCGATGGCAAGCTGCATCACATCGCCTTCTACGTCGAATCGTGGAGCGATGTGCTGCGCGCGGCCGACGTGATCTCGATGACCGAGACCTCCCACGATCTGGGCCCGACGCGACATGGTGCGACGCGGGGTCAGACGGTGTACTTCTTCGACCCGAGCGGGAACCGGAACGAGGCCTTCACGGGCGGGTACATGTGGTACCCGGACCGGCCGCCGCTCGAGTGGACGCCGGATGAGTTGCCCCGTGCCTTGTTCATTCACGAGAAGAAGCTGAACGACGAATTCATGCAGGTGGTGACCTGATGTCCTGGCGTGGCATGGCTCACCAGAAACTCACAAACACGCCCACCGCATGACCAGCACCTCATCGCTGGTCCCGACCGGCCCCCACCAGACCCACCTCACAAGAGCCGGCCGGGGCCACCCGGTCCTCTTCCTCCATGGCTCCGGCCCGGGCGCCACCGGCCTGTCAAACTGGAGCCTCGCCACCCAAGCCATCGCCGACGACTGCGAACTGCTGATACCCGACCTCATCGGCTACGGCCAGAGCAGCCACCCCCAGCCCTGCCCGCAGGGCTTGCGTCGCTGGATGCGTGTCTGGGTCGACCAGCAACTCGCGCTGCTCGACCAGCTCGGCATCGAACGCTGCAACCTCGTCGGCAACTCGCTCGGCGGCGCGATCGCGCTGAACCTGCTGATGGAGGCGCCGCAGCGCTTCGGCAAGGTGGTGCTGATGGGACCTGCCGGGGCGCCGATCCCGCTGACCACCGAGCTGGACCGCATCTGGGGCTTCTACGAAGACCCGACACCGGCGACGATGAAGAACGCCATCCGTTGGTTCTCGTTTGATGAAGGCTTCATCGAGGACCGGCTCGACGAGGTGGCGCGCATGCGCCTGGAGGCCGCGATGCGCCCCGATGTGCGGCGCTCCTACGAAGCGCTGTTCCCGGCGCCGCGCCAGCGCCACCTGGAGGACCTGGTGGTGCCCGACGCCGCGCTGCGCCGAATTCCCAACCGCGTGCTGATCATCCACGGCCGCGACGACGCCGTCGTGCCGCTCTCCGGCAGCCTGCACCTGCTGCAGCAGCTGACGCATGTGCAGCTGCATGTCGTCGGCCGATGCAACCACTGGACGCAGATCGAGCATGCCGACACCTTCCACGCGCTGCTGCGCGGCTTCTTCTTCAACGTCAGAGCGACACGACCATGAGCGTCTACCTAATCGCACGCGTGCGCATCCACGACAAGGATGTCTACTCGAAGTACACCGCCATCTCGGCACGACTGGTGGCTGAGCACGGAGGCGAGTTCGTCGCGCGTGGCGGACCTTCGTTCTGCCTGGAGGGCTCGGACTTCGACGGCCGGCTCGTCATCGTGCGCTTCCCGAGCGCCGAGCAGGCCCGCGCCTGGTATGAGTCGCCCGAGTACGCGGCGGCACGGGCGATCCGCCAGCCGGTGTCGGAAGCCGAGTTCATGGTGGTGGAAGGAGTGGCCTGACATGGCCCTTGGCGTCAGGGGCCACAACGCGCTGGTGATGGGCGGCTCGCGCGGTCTCGGGCGGGCGATCGCCCAGGCCTTCGCGGAGGAAGGCATGCGGGTCGCGATCTCGGCGCGCGATCCGGACGTGCTGACCGCGTCGGCCCGGGAGATCGGCGCCAGCGCCTACCCGGCAGCCTACAACCGGCCCGGCGCGGTGCGTGGCATGATCGACGCCGTGCTGGCCGACGCCGGGCACCTCGACGTGCTGGTCGTCAACTCCGGCGGCCCGAGCACAGGCAGCGCGACCGAGGCGACGGCCGCCGACTGGCAGCGCGCCTTCGAGGACGTGTGGTTGCCCACCACCGAAGCGATCCGCGGCGCACTGCCGGGCATGATCGAGCGCGGCTACGGCCGCATCCTGGTGCTGACCTCGCTGGCTGCGGTGGAGCCTGAGCCGGGCCTCGTCTACTCGAACAGCCTGCGCCCCGGCCTGCACGGTCTGGTCAACACGCTCAGCCGCGAGATCGGGAAGCACCAGGTCACCGTCAACGCACTGGTGCCCGGCTACATGAACACGCAGCGCGTGATCGAGATCCAGGCCGACCCGACCGAGATGCACGGCCGCATCCCCGCCGGACGCTACGGAGAGCCGCACGAACTGGCGGCACTGGCCGTCTTCCTGGCCTCGCCAAGAGCGAGCTACATCCCCGGCCAGGCCATCGCCTGCGATGGCGGGCTGCTCAAGAGCATCTACTGAAGCCTGAGACGGCGTCCGTCTCGCGCTTCTTCAGCCGGTAGGCGAGCTGGCCGCGCGTGATGCCGAGCAGCCGCGCCGCGCCGCTGAGGTTGCCCTTGGCACGCGCGACGGCTGCGTCGAGCAAGGCGGCCTCCAGGACGTCGAGCGCAAGGCCCTGTTCGATCGCCTGGTCGACGAACCGCCCAAGTGTCGCCACAGGCGACCCCTCCAACGCAATGTGGCCGTGGCCATCGACCGCCGCCTCGGCGCCATGCCCTGGCAACGCACCAGCGAACAGTGCATCGGCATCGATGCGCGCGCCCTCCTCGGTGAGGATCAGGGCGCGTTCGACGGCGTTCTGCAACTCGCGCACATTGCCCGGCCAGTCGTGTGCAAGGAGCGCGTGGCGCGCCTTGTCGGTCAGGCCGCCGACGCGCCGGCCGGTGCGCGCGCCGATGCGGGCGATGAAGCGCTCGGTCAGCAGCGCGATGTCATCGCGCCGCTCGCGCAGCGGCGGGATGTTGACCGGGTAGACGGCCAGCCGGTAGTAGAGGTCCTTGCGGAAGCCGCCGCTCGCCACCGCGGCGGCGAGGTCCACGTTGGTTGCCGCGACCACGCGCACGTCGACCTTGCGCGTCGCGCTGCCGCCGAGCCGGTCGATCTCTCCCTCCTGCAGCACGCGCAGCAGCCGCGTCTGCGCTCCCGCGCTGAGCTCGCCCACCTCGTCAAGGAAGAGCGTGCCGCGGTCGGCCCGCTCGAAGCGACCGGGCCGCGATTGGTGGGCGCCGGTGAAGGCGCCCTTCTCGACGCCGAACAGCTCGCTCTCCAGCAGTTCGGCCGGCAACGCGGCGCAGTTCAGCGCCACGAAGGCCTGGGCCGCTCGCGGGCTGGCATGGTGCAGGGCGCGAGCGAACATCTCCTTGCCGACGCCGGTCTCGCCAAGCAACAGAACCGTGGTCTCCGTGGCGGCCGCGCGCTCGGCCAGCGACCATGCGGCGCGGAAGGCCGGCGAGCGGCCGATCAGATCCTCAGGCAGCACGGCAGGCTGCGCGGCGCGCTGCAGGTCGCTGACCTGGCTGCGCAGCGCGACGATCTCCTCGACCACCGAATCGGGCTGGTAGTAGCGCAGCTCGTCGTCGGCTTCTCCTTTCCAGTCTTCAAGCGGCATCCCGATCACGCGACAGCCGGTACTGCTGCCGCACTCGACCTCCTTGTGCAGCACGAAGCGGCCGAGCAACCGCGACACGAAGCCCGACGAGTGCCCGCTCTCGACCCAGCACACGGGGCCCTCGTGGCCGCCGAAGTCGCGGTCGTGCACATGCGCCTCGATCGAGTGGTTCCAGCGGCAGTCGGTGTAGTAGTGCCGCCCCGGGATGTCGATTTCGACCGCGGTCGGCTGCACCTTCATGATCCCCTCGACCGAGCGCAAGAGCTGGCCCAAACGCAGCAGTTCGACATCGGGCACGCCGGGGTAGCGACGCAGCATCAGTTCGGCGTCGCGCTGACCCGAAGCGAATGCCATCCGGGTCAGCACGCCGCGCGCACGCTCCCAGCCCAGCGTCTCGATCAGCTGGCGGCGCAGCGAGCCGAGCGCCGACGAGTGCATCAGCAGCATGCGCTCCTCGCCGAGCCAGATCTGCGCCTCGTCGAAGGCGAAGCGCACGTTGGAGGCGAGTTGTTCGATCCCAGAGCCTTCGAGTCCCCAGGCGGGCGGCAGGGCGGGCTTGCTGGGTTTCATGCCCTTGCTCCTTGTGGCCACCGGCAGCGGCGGCATCGGGGGAAGATTCTGGGTCATCACGCCCGGCCTGGGGGGTCGTGATTGCCCGGTGGCAAGGCTCTGTGGATCAGCGACGAGCGCCGTGCGCCGCCTCGTGACCGCCGCGTCGACACGCGACGCCCCACAGCCGTTGGGTACCACCGCCAGGCCCTCGGGGACCGGCGTCGTCTCGCCCACGATCCCGTGGGGGACCTGCACTTCACTCCTTGCGTGGCGAGGCCAGCGGGTAGCCGCGGCCCGGGTAGTCGAAGCCACCGAGCTCGAGCTGCTGCAGCTCGGGGGCCTGCGGCGAGGCATAGTAGGCTCGGATCTCGCGGATCAGGCCCTCGTCGGGATCGAACACCACCCACTCGGCGCCGCGCAACACCGTCTGCTGCCGTGTCTTCCAGTGCGACCACTCGATCGCAGCTTCGGCCCGGCGCTCGTCGAGCACCATCGCGTCAATGGTCCACCAGGAACCCAGCGTCTCCACTGCACTGCGCCAGCGCGCCGCGATCGTGGTGGCGCCCCGAAAGGGCCCATTGTACATGCCCGGCGGGAAGTAATGCACCGCGTCGGCCGTGAAGCAGCCGATCATCTTGGCCTCGTCGGCTTCGTTACAGCCTTCGTAGTAGCGGCGGATCACGGCCTCCATGGCCTCCGCAGTGAGCACGGGCGCTGGCATGGGCTCAGGCTGCGCCCGACTCCTCGGTGATTAGGCGTTTGAGCAGCCGCCGCACCTTGACCGGCGCGACGTCGTTGCTCATCAGCACCGGCTTGAGGCTGAAGAAGTCGTCGGTGGCCATCTCGTTCTGCACCTGCTCGATGACCGGACCGTCCTCGGTCTCGAAGGCCGTGTGCATGGCCTGGATCTTCATGGCGTTGTACTCGGCATCCTCGGGGATGTG
>CAISYQ010000375.1 GCA_903889735.1 uncultured Methylibium sp. | reverse complement strand
GGGCGGGGTAGTAGCGGCGGCGCAGGCCGACGCTGCGAAAGCCATAGCGTTCGTACAGGGCCCGGGCGCGGGCATTCGACACCCGCACCTCCAGCCACAGCAGGCCCAGCCCCCGCCGAAGGGCCTGCTGGCACAGGGCGTTGAGCATGAAGCGGCCGTGGCCGCGGCCCTCAAAGACGGGCAGGACCGCGAGGTTGAGCAGGTGAACCTCGTCCGCGCCGGTCATCGCGATGCAATAGCCGCTCGGCCCGACGGTGGGCTCCCCGGGCGCCCACAGCACCTGCATCTCGTAGCCGGCGCGCAGCGAATCGAGGAAATTGCCGCGCGTCCAGGGGAATTCATAGGCGGCGCGCTCGATGAGCAGCACCGCGTCGAGATCGCTCTCGTGCATCGGCTGCAGCCGCCGTGCGGCCGGGATCGGAAGGGCGCTCAAGGACCGCTCCTGGCCAGGCGCTCGACCTCGCGCGCTGCGGTGAGGTCCGCCGTGCGGTCCGCCGGAGGATCTGCCGGACGCCGGGCCGCACGCTCGGCCAGGCGCTCGGCGGTGGTTTGGGCCACCTTGTCCCGCACATAGCAGGGCAGCGCCTGCGCCGCGTCGAGCTGCTCGCCACGCCGCCAGGCGGCCTGCGCCAGGCTCAGCAGGGCCGCGGCGCGGGGCATGGCGCCGGGCCAGCGCGGCGCCGGGGGGAAGGTCGCCGATCCGGCCCCCTCGGCCCGGTCAGCCCAAGCGGCCGCATGGGCGATCAGCGAGTTGCCCGCCACCTCGCCGTCGGCGGCTCGCGCCAGGGCGGCAGGATCGTGCAGGACAGGCGGCGAGAGCGTCGCCCAGCCCATGTCGCCATGGCGGTACTGGGCCGCATAGACCTCGCCCATGCGCGCATCGACTGCCACCCACAGCGTGTCGGCCGCGCCCTCGCTGCGGGCGTCCTCGGCCACCGCCATCAGCGTGTCCAGCGACAGCACCGGCAGGTCGGCGCCATAGGCCAGGCCCTGGGTCACGGCGCAGGCGGTGCGCACGCCGGTGAAGGCCCCCGGCCCGCGGCCGAAACCGATGGCACCAAGCTCGCGCAGGCTCAGCCCCGCCTCGGCCAGCAGCCCGAACAACGCCGGCAGCAGCGCCGCCGAGGCCTGCGCGCCCCCGGGCAGCGCCCGCAGCCAGCGCCGGTCGCCCGCCACCAGCCCCAGGTGCAGGGTCTCGGTGGCGGTGTCGAGCACCAGCAGGGGCGGGATCGGATTCAAGGGGCAGTGAATGAAAAGGAGAGGGGCGAAGGGCGGGTGAGGGGTGGGCGCCAGGGAGCGCCCTGGTGAAAGCAGTCCGCGGACGGCGGATGGCGGAAGTCGCACGGAGCCGGCGGCGCCACCGCTCCCGAGGCCGGCCACCCCCCTCAGGCGGAGCCGGCGCTCAGTCTAGCGGGGCTCAAGCTGCCGGCGGACGACGTTGTTTCCTGCGGGCGCAGTCCGCCCTCTTTTGCCGGCGGTCATGGCGGCTGTCATGCCGAGGGTTGTGCGCCTGCTTTGCCACTGGTGATGCCGCCCGTCCCGCCAGGTCTTCAAACGCCATTTTTTCAACGTCATCGATACCGCCGGCATCGACGCCCGTGACGCCGCCCGCCGCGCCACTGACCCGTATGATGATTTCGATGAATCCCCTCAACCTCCTGCCCTTGGCGAGCGCCGCGGTGCCGGCGGGCGCCATAGGCTCGCGCATCGCCTTGACGCTGGTGGCGTTGATGGCCCTGTTGGGGGCGGGCGGCCCGCTTCTCGCGGCCGGCCCCGTGACGCGACCACCCCAGCTCACGGCGGGTCAACCGGACCAGACCCCACCGCAGGCGCGCACTGCCGCCGCCACCGCGAAGCCCGATGCGGGCCGCCTCCCGGCCGCCGTGGTGGCGGCGCTCGGTCGCGCCCAGTTGCCGGCGGAATCGCTGACGGTCTGGGTGGCCGAACTCGGGCCGCCCCCGGCCGCGCCGCCGCGGCTGGCGCACCGGGCCAGACAGCCGGTCAACCCGGCCTCGCTGATGAAGCTCTACACGACCGGCGCCGCGCTCGAACTGCTCGGGCCGGCCTGGACCTGGGCGACCCCGGTGCTGGCGACCGGCCCGGTGGAGGGCGGTGTGCTGCAGGGCGACCTGGTGATCCAGGGCCGCGGCGATCCCACCCTCGCCATCGAGCGACTGTGGCTGCTGCTGCGCCAGGTGCAGCAGCGCGGCGTCCGCGAGGTGCGCGGCGACATCCTGCTCGACAGCAGCGCCTTCGTCCTGCCGGAGCGCGACCCGGCCGACTTCGATGGCGAGCGCCACCGGCCCTACAACGTCCAGCCCGATGCCCTGCTGCTCAACCTGAAGGCGGTGACCCTGGGCTTCCTGCCCGATCCGGCCCGCGGCGTGGCGCGGATCCGCACCGACGTGCCCCTTGCCGGCGTGCAGATCGACACCAGCGTGCCGCTGGCACCCGGCGACTGCGGCGACTGGCGTGGTGCGCTGAAGGCCGATCTGTCCGACCCGGCCAGCCTGCGACTGGCCGGCACCTTCCCGGCCGCCTGCGGCGAGAAGAGCTGGCCCATCGCCTACACGCAGCCCGCCAGCTACAACACGCGGCTGGTCGACGCGGTGTGGCGCGAACTCGGCGGGCGGATCGGCGGGCGCGTGCGCCCCGGCGCCACCCCACTCGGGGCCCTGCCCCTGTTCGAGGTGGCCTCGCCGCCACTCGCGGCCGTGGTGCGGGACATCAACAAGTTCAGCAACAACGTGATGGCGCAGCAGCTCTTCCTCACCCTGGGGCTGCAGGCAGGCCGCCTGCCCGCGTCGGTGCCTTTGCCCAACCCAGCGGCGCCCCCCGCATCGCCATCGCCATCGCCATCGCCATCGCCATCGCAATCGGCTTCGGGTTCGGTCTCGGCATCCAAGGCGCTCGCCGTGCCGGGCGGCGCGGCACCCGCGCTGAACCCGCTCACCCCGGCCGGGGCGGACACCGCGCAGGCGGCCCGCCAGCAGGTCGAAACGCTGGTGCGCGAGCGGACCGCCTGCCCGGCCGACGAACTGCGCATCGACAACGGCTCGGGGCTCTCGCGCGAATCGCGCAGCAGCGCGCGCTGCCTGGGGGCCTGGCTGCAGGCGCTGTGGGTCAGCCCGGTGATGCCCGAGCTGATGAGCTCGCTGCCGGTCAGCGGCCTGGACGGCACCGCCAACCGCCCTGGCCGCGCCTGGGGCGCCTCACTGGGCCGCGCCCACCTCAAGACCGGCTCGCTGCGCGACGCCATGGGGCTGGCCGGCTATGTGCTGGGCGTCTCGGGCCGTCGCTACGCCTTCGTGGCCATCGTCAACCACCCGAACGCGGGGGCCGCCAGGCCGGCACTGGATGCGCTGGTGAACTGGACGGCGGATGACGAAGCGCGATGAATCCACCTTTTTGACGGGGCGGACCAATCGCCAGAAAACGTGGCGAGAGAACCTTGGCTGCGCCCTCAACGCCGTGAGGCCCTCGGGGCGCCAGCGGGAGAGGTGCGGTCCTTAGTTGGTCCAGCCGATGCGCTTGAGGTCAGCGGCAACGAAATTGGCAATCTCCCGGTGTCCGCCCAGGCTGGGGTGAATGCTGTCGGCGAACAGCCAGGTGTCCTTGTCGGCGCCAGTGACCAGCAGGCCCACATCCGCGTTGCAGAAAAGCGAGCTGCCGTCAGCCACCAACCCACCCGTCGCGAAGGAGATCTTGTCCTTGTCGCAGGCAGGGGTGGTGACGTTGGTGAATCCGTAGGTGCTGGGGCTCGCGGCCAAGGTCTTGAAGCTCGCGTCCGCATTGACGAGATGAACCGCCGCCCGGTCCAGCCCCACTGTCAGGTTGGCGTTGAAGGTGCTGACCAAACCGCTGAGCACCGGCACCACCGCCTTGGTTGCTGGGTTGGCGTTCAATGACAGACCGAGCGGCGTGATCGCGAGATCGGGGACGTTCAGCACGGCGACGTAGCTCGCGCCCTTGCCCAGCACCTCGGTGCGAACATAACTGCCCAACTCCAGGGCGGCCTGCTTCACGGCGGCATCGGCCTCGATCTGGGCCGTCAGCAGTTTTTCGGAACGCGCCGGGTCGGTCGGGGAAATCGCGCTGGCCTTGGCCACGAAGCCGCTGAACTGGATCAGGATGTCATTCGCGCCCGCCCAGACCAGCACCAGCTCATTGGCCGTGAAGTTGCCTTTGGCCAGGTGGTTGGCGATCTGGGTCTTGACCGGAATGGTCATCGCGCCGGCGCTGTTGCCATTGCCAACGGGATCCGTCACCCGGGAACCACCCTGGGCGTAACCCGTGCAGGCGACCGCCAGGGGACAGGGCATGACCTGTCCTGCAAAACCCATGACCGCCGGCGTGATGGGCAAGCTCAAGGAACTCGCCATCACCTCCACCCACAGCTTTCCACCGACCGCGTTGGTGGTCCACTTGCCGCCGAGGTAAGGCAGGGCCGGGTTCGGGGTGGCCGTGGCCGGGGTGTAGGTGCCCAGGTCACTCAAGCTGTCGCCAAAGGACACCACCGAGGTGAAGGTCCCCTTCGCGGTGGGTGCGCCCGACGGACCGGGCACGCGCGGTCCCTCATCGCCACCCCCACCGCCGCAAGCTGCAACCAACAGGGAAGCGGCCAGGGCCGCGGCGTGCAGACGGATTGACTTCATGGAATCCTCGCGAAGTTCGGCCCCGGGGGGCGCATCGTTGTTCAGAAAACCGCCGGGCTCGACGGAAAACTCTTACAAACGACTTTATCCGGGGGCGGGAGAGCCGCAGCGAGGGGGAAACCCGGGCGTTGCGCGGGACCGACGGGGCCGCCGGCGCGCAGCGCATCGCCCGCGCCGGTGCGAAGCGCCCGTACCCGCGTGGGCACCCTAGAACGGGTTGTTGTAGGCCCGTGTGATCGCGAGGCTGCCCACGCGGCTGTGCATGTTGACGCTGAAGCGGCGGTCGTCGGCCCAGAGGTAGGCCGCGTAGTTGTCGGTCGTGACCGCCGGGGTCAGGGTCGCCAGGGTGGCCGTGGTGCAGGCGGGCAGGTCCACGCCGCAGACGGCACTGGTGACATCGCTGTAGCCGATCAGGCCCTTCACCGCCGAGAGCACCTGCTCATCGACCTGGACCAGGCCCACCAGCCGGCCGTCCTGGACGACCTCCGTGCGCAGGCCGGAATTGAAGGCGGAGCTGAGGTTGCCCAGGCAGGCGGCGCGGTCGAAGCCGGTGTCCGGCCGGGCGTTCTCGGCCACGCCGAGGGGCGAGATCTCCAGGCTGGGCACCGTGAGGAACAGCACGCGCCCGCCGTTGCCGTTGGCGGCGATGCGGTTGACCTGGTCGGCCACCGCATCACCCAGCAGCACCGCCTGGCGCGCCACCGCGCCAGCCGAACCGGCGCTGCCCACGTCGTACTTGCAGGCGGCGTTCTTGTCAGTGATGGTCGCATCGACCGACAAGGCCTCGTAGAGGGCGATCAGGTCGTTCTGGCCGGTGTAGACGGTGACCAGATCAGTCCGGGTGAAGGCGCGTTGGGCCAGCGCCGCATCGACCTGCGCCGCCAGGGCCGCCACACCGCTGCCGGCCGCTGCGAAATTGCGGCTCGCCTTCGCGGTGTCGGCGGTCAGCGGGCAGCCGGGCAGGCCGAAGCCATAGAACGAGGCCAATTGCTGGACCCAGATCGGGTTGACCAGGCAGTTGAAGGTGCTGGTCGTGACGGGGGGGGTGTCGGTGGTCGTGGAGGTGGTGAAGCCGTTGACGGTGTAGCGGTAGCCCTCGGGGATGCCGTTGCCCGCAGCGCCGGTGCCGATGACGTTGGCTTCGTCGCCGAAGACGGTCAGCGCCGTCGGCAGGAACTGGCTGGCACGCTCGCCGCCGCCTCCGCAGGCGCCGAGCGCCCCCAGCGCCAGCAGCGCGGCGGCGGACCGCCAGCGCATCAGGGCGCGAATCCGCCGGCCCACACAACCCATCGTCACCATCATGCTCACTCCAAAGACAAAAGCGGGGCGGAGCGGGAATTCACGGGGCCGCGGCGCGCCGCAGACGGTCCCGAACCCCCTCCCAAGCAGCGTCGGCCGGTGGCTCCTCGACCCAGATCTGCGCCACCGCCAACGCATCGAGTTCGCGCAACACGGCGAACAGTTCGTGGGCCGCAGCGGCCGGATCGTCCGGCATGCGCCGTTTCGGCAGGTCGCCCGGCACGCTGACCGTGCGGGAATATACCGCCAGCCGGTTGGCGCCCTCTGGCGGCTGCGGCACCTGCGGCCGCTCTTCCAGCGCGCTGCGCAGCGCCTCGGCCCGCACCAGGCTCAGGCGGGCGCGGGGGGCGTAGTGCGAGGCCAGCGTGCCGGCGGCGCGCGGCGCCTGCGCGTCGCGCTCGTGCAGCGGCTCGCCGGCCGCGGCCTCGATGCCGGCCCGTGTGAGCACGCCGG
>CAISYQ010000374.1 GCA_903889735.1 uncultured Methylibium sp. | reverse complement strand
TCGCTGGGCCACGGCGGCCTGGCGGTGGAGGAGGGTGTGCCGCTGCAGTCGCTGGTGAAGGCGCGCCGCGAGCGGGCCGCCAGGCTGCAGTCCGACGCCATCCAGATCGTCAACGCCCGCGAACACAACCTCCAGGGCCTGTCGGTCGACATCCCGCGCGGCAAGTTCAGCGTGGTGACCGGTGTGTCGGGCTCGGGCAAGAGCACGCTGGCCTTCGACATCCTGTTCAACGAGGGCCAGCGCCGCTACCTGGAGTCGCTCAACGCCTATGCGCGCAGCATCGTCCAGCCGGCCGGCCGGCCCGAGGTCGACGCCGTCTACGGCATCCCGCCGACGGTGGCGATCGAGCAGCGGCTCTCGCGTGGCGGGCGCAAGAGCACGGTCGCGACTTCGACCGAGATCCACCACTTCCTGCGCCTGCTCTTCGTCAAGCTCGGCACCCAGTACTGCCCGAAGTGCGCGCAGGCGGCGGAGGGCGAGCCGGCCCGGGAGCCGGTGGCCGTGCGGCCGCAGACGCCCGAGTCGATCGCCGCCCAGCTGCTGCGCGAGCACCGCGGCCAGCACATCGGCCTGCTGGCGCCGCTGGTGGTGAACCGCAAGGGCGTCTACACCGACCTCGCCAAATGGGCCGCGCAGCGCGGCCACACCCACCTGCGCGTGGACGGCGAGTTCCTCCCGACCTCGCCCTGGCCGCGGCTGGACCGCTTCCGCGAGCACACCCTGGAGTTGCCAGTCGGTGACTTGGTGGTGTCGCCCGAGCGCGAGGACGAACTGCGCGCGCTGCTGGCCAGCGCCCTGGAGCTGGGCAAGGGCGTCGTGCACCTGCTGGCGCCGCTCGACGGCCTGCAGGCGGCGATGGCGGTGGGCGGCCTCACCCACCGCATTGGCCGCGTCAAGGTGTTCTCGACCAAGCGCGCCTGCCCGGCCTGCGGTACCAGCTACCCCGAGCTGGACCCCCGCATGTTCTCGTACAACAGCAAGCATGGCTGGTGCACCGACTGCGTCGGCACCGGCCTGGCGCTGACCCGCGAGCAGCGCAAGGCACTCGACGACTCGGTGCGCGATGACGACAACGGCGGCCGCGAGAAATCCTTTGCCGAACCCGAGATCGAGGATGTGCCCGACGCGCCCTGCGGCAGCTGCCACGGTGCTCGGCTCAACCCGGCCTCGCTGGCGGTCCGCTTCGGCGGCGCGGGCAGCGCGGCCGGCGAGCTGTCGATCGCCGAGATCGCAGCCCAGCCGGTGACCGAGGCGCGCCGCTGGATCGAGGCCCGCAAGCTCGACGGCCGCGAGGCCACCATCGCCCGCGACGTGATCGCCGAGATCCGCTCGCGGCTCGCCTTCCTGGAACAGGTCGGCCTGGGCTACCTGACGCTGGACCGCGCCGCGCCCACGCTGAGCGGTGGCGAGGCCCAGCGCATCCGCCTCGCGGCCCAGCTCGGCTCCAACCTGCAGGGCGTGTGCTACGTGCTCGACGAGCCCACCATCGGCCTTCACCCGCGTGACAACCAGGTGCTGCTCGACGCCCTGCACCTGCTCGGCCGCCAGGGCAACACGCTGGTGGTGGTGGAGCATGACGAGGACACCATCCGCCGCGCCGAGCACATCATCGACATCGGCCCCGGCGCCGGCAAGCGCGGCGGCCGGCTGGTCGCCCAGGGCACGGCGGCCGATTTGCTGAACGCGCCCGACTCGCTGACCGGCCGCCTGCTCGCGCACCCCATGCGCCACCCGCTGAAGGCCCGCCGGACGGTGGGCGACGAGGCCGCCTGGCTCACCCTGCGCGGCGCCACGCTGCACAACCTCCGCGGCCTCGACGTCGGTCTGCCGATCAACCGGCTGGTCGCCGTGACGGGGGTCAGCGGCTCGGGCAAGAGCACGGTCGCGCGCGACGTGCTGCTGGTCAACGTGCAGGCCGCCGCGGCCCTGAAGGCGACCCGCGCCGGGCGCGATGGGCTGGCCGCCGGCCTGACGCCGGCCTGGACCGCCTGCACCGCGCTCGAGGGCTTCGGGCCCATCGACCGCGTGCTTGAGGTCGACCAAACGCCCATCGGCAAGACGCCGCGCTCCTGCCCCGCCACCTACATCGGTTTCTGGGACAGCATCCGCAAGCTCTTCGCCGAGACGCTGGAGGCCCGGGCGCGCGGCTACGCGGCCGGCCGCTTCTCCTTCAACACCGGCGGCGGCCGCTGCCCCGGCTGCGAGGGCCAGGGCCTGCGCACCATCGAGATGGCCTTCCTGCCGGACGTCAAGCTGCCCTGCGACCAGTGCCATGGCGCGCGCTTCAACCCCGAGACGTTGGCGGTCACCTGGCGCGGCCGCAGCATCGGCGAGGTGCTGCAGATGGAGGTGGACGAGGCGGTGGGCTTCTTCGCCTCGATGCCGTCCATCGCCCACCCGCTGCAGCTGCTGCAGGACGTGGGCCTGGGCTACCTCACGCTGGGCCAGCCCTCGCCCACGCTCAGTGGCGGCGAGGCGCAGCGCATCAAGCTGGTCACCGAGCTCAGCAAGGTGCGCGACGACATCACCCGCCGCGGCCAGAAGCCGCCGCACACGCTCTATGTGCTGGACGAGCCCAC
>CAISYQ010000373.1 GCA_903889735.1 uncultured Methylibium sp. | reverse complement strand
CCCAGTAATCGTCGCCAAAGACAAAGGTGTTGGCCCCGCCGCTGAGCTTGATCTCGTCCAGCGCGCTGAAATTTTCGCCCGCTGCGACGATGGTGTTCGAACCCTTGACCGTCATCTCCAGGCTTGCTGGGATGACTGAACCGAAGAAATTGTCGTCAATCGACCCGTTTGCAGTGACCTCGATTTGCAGAAACTTCGTCGTATGCAGGTGCCAACCGAGAATATTGGTGTCCAGTCCTACGCTGAGTCCTTTCTTGGTCAGCAGATCGCTCGCTGCCGCATCGGACAACGGGTCTTTGCCATCGACAGGAAGATTCAGCACATAGGTCGGATCTGTGGTCATTGCCGCGCGATACACCGCCTGCGCCAACACGTTCTTCATCTGGTCCTGGTTATAGTCGCCGGCGGGCAGCACGACGTCGTACGACTCCGGGCCATCGCCTCGGTCGACGCGCAACATGAACTCTAGTTTCTCGTAATGGACAGCGGTCTCCGAAACTGTTCCGAAGGCTGTCAACACCGCGGTTTTTGAAGACGCGAGCAGCGTCGCGCCAGCGGTACCGCTGGCAGACTGGTGGAAACCGAACCCCCAGGAGGTCAACACCTCGCCCGGTGACTGCTTTCCCCCCGTCAATGTCTCCAGGAATGTCGAGACCTGCGGGTCGGGGTTGAGGTCGGGGCGGAAGTCGCCGAGCTTGATCGTGCGGCCGTCGGTCGTGGTGATCTTGCTGTCATAGAACGAGCCAGGGGTCGAGAACAGGTTGCTGTCACTGAGGATGTGTACATAGCTCTGGCTGGAATTGGACAGGTCGACGATATCGGTGCCGTCGAGGAAGCTCGAGACGGTACCGCGGCTGTCGCTGATGCTCGCAACGCCCCAGCGTCCAAAGAACTGATAGGTGTCGCTGCCGCCGCCGCCGATCAGCAGGTCGTAGTCGGTGGCCCCGCCTTGCTCCATCAGCAGCAGCAGGTCGTTGCCGTCGCCGCCCTCGACGATGTCGCTGCCGACGCCGCCGACCAGCGTGTCAGCGCCTGCACCACCGATCAGGTGATCGGCGCCGGTGTTGCCGTACAAGCCATCGTTACCGGCACCACCCTGGACGACATCGGTAAAGCTATCACCGATGGCATGTGATCCGTCGGTGTAGATCAGGTCATTGCCAGCACCGCCGTCGATGTAATCGGCCTTGACGCCTCCGACCAGCGTGTCATCTTTGACGCCGCCCAGCAAAGCATTGGCGTCGTTGTTCACCGATCCGACCAATCCGTCGCTGCCGGCACCACCGTCGATGACCGGCACAGCCCTCAGCGAATGGGTGCCGCCTGTCGCCGCAGTGTCAAGACTCAACTCGATCGCGTTGCCGCTCGGCGTGCTCGACAGGCCCAACCACTTGTTCTTCAACGCCTCAGACAGCGACGAGTAGAAGCTGATCTTGGTCAACGCAGGGACAGCGCCTTTCGCCTCCACCTGCACCAAACGGACGAAATAGATCGTGCCGCTTTCGAGTCCGTTGATGCTGGGATTGCCCGGTTGCACCTCGTAGAGCACAGCCTGACCCTGGTGGAGATTGACGCCACCCGCGACGACGAGAAAGTTCTTGTCGGAACTCGGGACTTGAGCGATTGATGGTGTCGCGGCAGCCGGCGCTGCCTCGCCAACCGTGACCTTCAGAACTTCCGCCGAAGCGCTCGCGATGCCGTAAATCCTGTCACTGCTGCCGGAACCGATCACCTGGGTCGGCCCGGTCAGCTTCTGCGTATTGGGATCGTTGGGCGCTGGAACCTGCGTGACGAGCGTGGTCACCGCGGTCACCGTGTTGGACTTGATTTGCAGTGGCTGCGAAAAACCGGCAAATGTGCCCGTCCCGCTCAGTGAAGTCGGGCCGAGATTGGCGAAGGTGATGCGCCACGGGTATGCAGCCGTCCCCATCCCCGACACCAGCGCCTTAGGTTCGATATCGAAACCAGGCTTGTGTGCGCCCAGCAAATACACCGGAGATGAAACATTGATCGGACTGTTGACCAGATCGTCGGAACGTATGTATTCACCGCCATCGACTTTGAGAGAATACTGCACCAACCAAGGATCTAGCTTGGTGCCGGCCCCAGTGACTTTGACAAAATTGAACTTGCCCAACGCAGACAATTTACTCTGG
>CAISYQ010000372.1 GCA_903889735.1 uncultured Methylibium sp. | reverse complement strand
GCCTGGGCGCGCGGATCGCGGCGCTCGGCCTGATGGCCCTTGCACTGCTGGCTGCTGCGGCCGTCCGGGCTGAAATGCAGCCGGTGGAGGTGGCGGCGGGTGTCTATGCGCTCATCGGCTCGACCGATGAGGTCACACCGGAGAATCGCGGCGTGGTCGGCAACAGCGGCTTCATCGTCGGTGACAGCGGGGTGATCCTGATTGGCACCGGCAGTTCGTTTGCGCATGGCCGTGAGTTGATCGCCCTGGCCGAGCGCACGGCGGGCAAACCGGTGGTCCTGGGCATCATCACGCAGCCGCTGCAGGAGTTCGTGATGGGTGCGGCCGCATTCGCCGAGCGGGGTATCCCAACGCTGGCCCAGGAGCAGGCCGCCCGAATGATCGCGGCGCGTTGCGACAACTGCCTGAAGAACCTCCAGCGACTGCTGGGCGATGGGCCGATGCGCGGCACGCAGGTGCTGGCGCCCACCCAGACGGTGAGCGCCAGCGAGATCCGCCAAGTGGCGAGCCGCCGGATCCAGCTCTGGCACCCGGGCTGGGGCTCGTCGCCGGGCGATTTGGTCGTGATCGACCTCCAGACGGGCGTGGCCTTCACCGGCGCGTTGGTGTCGGTGGGCCGCATTCCCGATCTGCGCGACGGCGACCCGGTGGGCTGGCGAAAGGCGCTCGAAGCCCTGGCAAGGCTGCCGATCCGCCAGCTTGTGCCTGGTTACGGCCCCGTCGCCGATCTCACGGCGCTTGCCGCCCTGCCTGCCTATTTCGATGCGGTCGAACAGCAGGCCTCGCAATTCCTGGAGGCGGGCATGAGCCTGCTGGAAGCGTCCCAGGGCAGCGATCTGCCGGCCTACGCGGGCTGGGACCTGTACGCCCGCGCCCACCCGCGCAACCTGCAGCAGACCTACCTGCGCCTGGAGGCGGCCGGTATCGGTCGTTGACCCGCACCGGGGTCTGCCAGCAAAGGGCGCAGTGCCCACAGCCCCAGCACAGGCCCCAGCGCCAGCCCCGGCAGCAGCACCCCCAGGCCCTGCTGGGGCAGCAGGTGGACGAACAGTTCGATGCTCGCGATCGAGATCGCAAAACCGATGCAGTTGACGAGCGTCAGCACGCTGCCGACCGCTTCACGGGGGGCGTTGCCGGCACTGAGCGCCGAAAACTGCGGCGAATCACCCGCCACGCTGATGCCCCAGACCATCAGCCAGAGCGCAAACCATGCGTTGCCAGCCGGCAAGACCAGCGGCGCCACCAGACAGCACAGAGCACTCACGGTCAGGAAAATGCCGGCGACGCGGGCGCTCCCATAACGGATGGCCGCACGCCCGCCGAGCACGCATCCGATGGCCCCGGCGCCAATCACGCCAAAAGCCGCCAGCGACAGGGCCGCCCCCTGCAAGCGGGTGGCCAGGATCAGCGGCACCAGCACCCACAGGGTGTAAATCTCCCACATATGCCCGAAATAAGCCAGGGCCGAGGCCCGCAGCCGGGGATCAAAGGCGATCAGGCGCAGTGCCTGCCATTGGAGCGCGGAGGCGCGCGGCAGGTCGCCCCCGTCGGGCACCCCGGCCCATACAGCCAGACCGCCCAGCGCCGCCAGCGCGGAAGACGCCAGCATCACCTGTGACCAGGGCCACTCGGCGCCCAGGGCCCGCAAGCCGTGGGGCAAGGCCGTTCCCAGCACCAGGGCACCGACCAGCCAGCCGAGAGCTTGCCCCAGTCCCTGGGGGTACCAGGCTGCGGCGATCTTCATGCCCACCGGGTAGATGCCCGCCAGGCAGAACCCTGTGGCCAGCCGCAACCACCAGACCGTGGCGAGATCCAGGTGGTTGGTTGGCCAAACCGCCACGGCGCCATTGCAAGCCGCACCCAGCAAGGCGCAGGCCAGGAACACCCACCGCGGCGGGTAGCGATCCGCCAGCGAGAGCAGCGCGAAGACCAAGGTCCCCGCGATGAATCCGAGCTGAATGGCCGTGCTCAGGCTTCCCACTGCAGCCGCGGGCACGCCCAGCTCTCGCTGCAGGTCAGGCATGACCGCATTGACGGCGAACCACAGCGAGGTACCTGCGAACTGTGCCGCCACGATCACTGGCAGCAAGGAGCGCCGACGAAGGCGGATCAGGGTGTTGGGCTCAGTCATTGAGGTGGGTTCCGGGGCGGCCGTATCGCGCAAGGCGCCCAGACCAGGGGGCAACGGTACACGCTTGTGCTTTGGGGGCTGCGCATTTCCCTTGTCCTGTGCGATTCGTCGTGCCTCCGAGCGGCTTGCCTGTCTTAGGGGGGGCTTGTTAGGGTAGGCCCTCAAACGCGCGGTCGCATGGCCGATAAGATCAACGAGGGTCACCTTTGACCAGCCGCCGAGCCCATTGCATACCATGCTCGAACGTCCGCTGCCCGATCTTGCCGCTTGGGCCCAGTGCTTCCGCGACATGCCCATTCCTGTGCAAGCAGCGACGGCGGAGGAGCTGGCGCTGATGGCCCAGGTCGAGGCGCTTCGTAGCGACATCGACGCCGACCAGCTCTCCGACCCGGTTGGCAGCGATCCCCTCATGGCCTTGAAGCTGATGGCCAAGGCCGCCAGCCTGCGTCGCGGTCGTTTTGACGACGACAGCGGCGACGGCCCGGAGACCGTGACAGCGGCGTTGGTACTGATGGGGATCGGGCCCTTCTTTCGCCATTTCTCGGAGCTGACCACCGTTGAAGCCCTGCTGGCCGACCGACCTGACGCCCTCGCCGGGCTGAGGCGCGTGATCCACCGGGCCCACCGCGCGGCGAATTTTTCGCTCGGCTTTGCCGTGCACCGCATGGACGAGGATGCCCCGGTGGTGCACCTGGCGGCCCTCCTGCACGACTTCGCCGAGATGCTCCTGTGGTGCCACGCCCCCGATCTGGCGCTGCAAATCGCGCAGCGGCAGCGCGACACACCCTCGCTGCGCTCGGCGGCGCTGCAGGAGGAAATCCTGCATGTGACGCTCGCGGATCTGCAGCAGTCGCTGATGCACGCCTGGGCGCTGCCCGATTTGTTGGCGCGCATCACCAACGACGCCCAGGCAGAGCACCCGCAGGTTCGCAGCGTGGCGCTCGGCATCCGGCTGGCTCGCCACACCGAAGACGAGCGCGGGTGGGACAACCCCGCAGTGCCTGATGACCTCAAGGCGATTGGTGAGCTGCTGAGCCTGTCGCCCGTTGCCACGTCGGAGCTGGTTCGCGCGATCGATGCCTGACACATCAGATCGCTGCGGACGGGTCCCCTTGCTGCGCCCCATTTCGGTGGCATTCAAACGCCCCAGGGCCGCCTGGCACAGGGCTGCTTCTTGCCGCACGAGCCCATCTCGATGAGCGGTCCAGACATCGCTTTCTGGCAACAGCGTTTCGACACCGGCGAGATCCCCTGGGACCGCGGTGAGGCCAGCCCACGCCTGCTGGCCTGGCTGGCCGATCAGACCCTGAGGCCAGGTCGCATCGCTGTGCCCGGCTGCGGCAGCGGACACGAGGTGGCGGTGTTGGCACAAGCCGGTTTCGACGTGACCGCCATCGACTACACGCCGGGCGCGATCGCTGCCACCCAAGAGCGACTGAGCAAGGCCGGCGTGAACGCTCGGCTGGTGCAGACCGATGTGCTGGACTGGCAACCGGCCTCGCCCCTGGACGCCATCTACGAACAAACCTGCCTGTGTGCCCTGCATCCCGATCAGTGGGTCGGCTATGCCGCACAACTGCACCGCTGGCTGCGCCCCGGTGGACAGCTGGCCTTGCTCGCGATGCAGGCCCCGCGGGAGGGTGCCCGGGAGGGCCGGATCGAGGGGCCGCCGTACCACGTCGACATCCATGCGCTGCGCGCCTTGCTTCCCTCGCAGGACTGGGACTGGCCGCGGCCGCCCTTCGGCACCGAGGTCCATCCAGCCCATGGCTGGTTTGAGCTTGCTTTGGTGCTGTATCGGCGCTGATTGAGCGCATCTGAGGGTTGCCCAGAGCTGACAAGTGCGGTCGGACCCTGAGATAATACAGTCTATGGCATCACGCAAAGACACTACCACCCGCATCCAGGAAGACGGTCTTCGCTACAGCAGCAAGGCTCCCGGATCGCCCTTTTCACCGCGGCCCGGCGCATTCTCCGGGGCCACCAATACCATGTCGTGCTTCTTCTGTGGCGCTCACCAGCCCCCCAACAGACGGACCATGCAGAAGGTGCTGGGGCGCAGTCAACCGGTCTGTGAGCCGCTCTGTGAGAAGAACCCCCGCAGCAAGAAACTCGCTGCAGCCGCGGCGGCCGCCGCAGCCACAGCCGAGACGACTGCGGAATAAGCGGCTGATCGCTGGGTCGATCCACCGCGGGCCCTCATGGGTCTCGGTGACCATCTCACCGTGGGACCTGGGCCAAACTTGCGTCTTCCGACGGTTTCAGCCACAGCTGGAGATGGAATACCCCATCTAACTTGAACTGATCGACACTGCAATGCAAAACGCCAACCCAAGGGTTGGCGTTCTTCATTATTGGTTGCGGGGACAGGATTTGAACCTGCGACCTTTGGGTTATGAGCCCAACGAGCTACCAGACTGCTCCACCCCGCGACTGAGAATGAAAGTGTAGCACAGCGGGGGCCTCAAAGCCCGGCAGCATCAAGACTGAGGCGGAAGCGCTGTACGTCCTGAAAGCCGATCACCCGAACGCCCTCGACCTCGCGGCCCGCAGGATCGAAAAAGACAATCCCCGGGGGTCCAAACAGGCCGAAGCGCTTGAGCAGGGCGCGGTCCTCAACCGAGTTCCGTGTGACGTCAGCTTGCAGCAACAAGGCCTTGGCCATGCGCTCGCTGACGGAGGGGTCCGCAAAAGTGAAACGCTCCATCTCCTTGCAGCTGATGCACCAATCCGCATAGAAATCCAGCATGACAGGCCGCCCCCCTGTGCGCCTGAGCAGCTCGTCCAGTTCTGCCACGCTGGCCACGCGTTGAAACGTGCTGCCGTGCACTTGGCGCGCCGTGAAAGCGGCACCTTGCGATGTCGGCGCCGCGGCAGCCTGCTCGCGCACACCAACCTGCGCCTGAAAAGGCAGCAGCGGCTGCATTGGATCCCGCGCGCCCGCCGCCGCACCGGCCAGTTGTGCCGCGCCGCCGATAGCCAAAGCCAATCCCAAGGCCTGCCCGAGCCTGTGGGAGACCCCATGCGCCTCGCCCAAGCGATCGAAGGCCCGCAGGAAGCTTGCTGCCACCAGCAACAGGAAACCCCACCCGGCCAGCCCCAAGGACGGCGACAGAACGGGGCTCAGAGTCCACCAGGCAACCCCCAGGAGCAACAGACCGAAACAGCGCTTGACGCCCTCCATCCACGGCCCGGCCGATGGCAGCAAAGACCCCGCCGAGGCTCCCAAGATCAGCAACGGAACGCTCATTCCTGTGGCCAAGGCGAAAAGAGCGCTACCACCCAGAAACACATCCCGGGTCTGGCTGAGGTAGACCAAGGCACCGGCGAGTGGAGCGGCCACACAGGGGCTGACGATCAATGCCGAGAGACCGCCCATGGCCAACACGCTGGCGACATGTCCACCCCGCAGCCGGCTTGATGTGACCGACATGGCATCGCGCCAGCGGGCGGGAAGCTGCAGTTCAAAGAGGCCGAACATCGACAGCGCGAAACCCGTCAAGAGCAGGGCGAAGGCCGCCAGCACCCAGGGCGTCTGCAGCCAGGCCGCCAGGCCCTCTCCGGCCAGACCCGCAGCCACGCCAAGCGCCGTGTAGACCAAGGCCATGCCCAATGAGTAGACCGTCGCGAGCAGCAGGCCCCGCCCCCGCGAGGTGCGCCCCTCAGTGGTGCCCACGATGATCGAGGACAGGATGGGCAACATGGGCAGAACACAGGGCGTGAGCGAGAGCAGCAGCCCAGCGACAAAAAAGGCACCCACCACCCACCAGAAACGTCCACTGCGCAGCGCCGCTTCCACACCGCCGTCGGTGTCGCCCATCGCGCGGGCCCCGCCGTTCAAACCAGACGGCAGTACCGAGCTTCGATCAGGGCTGCTCCGGATGGGGGCGCCCAGCGCAGTTCCTGGCATGGCGTCGTTCGGAGCGAGCTGTGCGCTGCCGTCACCTCCAAAGGCT
>CAISYQ010000371.1 GCA_903889735.1 uncultured Methylibium sp. | reverse complement strand
GCCGGCCCGCCACCGAGCAGATCTCGGTGAAGGGATTGGCCGGGCCGTTGGCCGCCAGCGCATGCGAGACCGTCGGCGCCAGGGCGATGCCCAGCATCGCGAGGAGCGCGATCCAGGACCAGCGGCGAAGACAAGAGCGCAGCGACTGCATGTGGCGATGTTACCGGGCGTGTCGACGGCGGCGTGGGGGTGGGTGCGGATTGGCGCCGTGCCGCGCGCTCAAGGCAGGCCGCGGGTCCTGCGGCACCAAGGTCAGCGCGACGACCTCGGGCGGGCTCGCGGGACGGCGGCCTTGCCGGCTTGCGCCGTGGCAGCCCGCCCTCGCCGGGCTTTGCCTACACTGCCCCGCATCCCCCTCACCGCCAGGCCGGAGTCCCGCTGCCATGAACGCGCCCCTTCCCGATTCGATCCGCCGCGCACTGGAAACAGTCACGCTCGATGACAAGTACGCGCTCGGTTCCGGCCGTGCCTTCATGAGCGGCGTGCAGGCCTTGGTCAGGCTGCCGATGCTGCAGCGGGTGCGCGACGCCGCCGCGGGCCTGAACACCGCGGGCTTCGTGAGCGGCTACCGCGGCAGCCCGCTGGGCACCTACGACCAGGCGCTGTGGTCGGCCAAGAAGCACCTCGCGGCCCATCAGGTGGTGTTCCAGCCGGGCGTGAATGAGGAGCTCGCCGCCACCGCGGTGTGGGGCACGCAGCAGGTCGACCTCTACCCCGACACCCGCAAGCACGACGGCGTCTTCGGCATCTGGTACGGCAAGGGTCCGGGCGTGGACCGCTGCTCCGACGTCTTCAAGCATGCCAACCTGGCGGGCAGCGCGCGGCACGGTGGCGTGATCGCGGTGGCCGGCGACGACCATGTCGCCAAGAGCAGCACCACCGCCCACCAGAGCGACCACATCTTCAAGGCCTGCGGGCTGCCGGTGTTCTTCCCGTCCAGCGCGCAGGAGATCCTCGACCTCGGCCTGCACGCCTTCGCGATGAGCCGCTTCTCGGGCCTGTGGGCTGGCATGAAGACGGTGCAGGAGATCGTGGAGTCCTCGGCCAGCGTCAGCGTGGACCCGGACCGCGTGCAGATCCTGCTGCCCGAGGATTTCCCCATGCCCGCCGGCGGACTGCACCTCCGCTGGCCCGACCCGCCGCTGGAGCAGGAGGCGCGGCTGATGAACCACAAGTGGTACGCCGCGCTGGCCTACATCCGCGCCAACCGGCTCAACCACACGGTGATCGATTCGCCGAATGCACGCCTGGGGCTGATCGCCTCGGGCAAGGCCTACAACGACACCCGGCAGGCGCTGCACGACCTGGGCCTGGACGAGGCTGCCTGCCGCCGCATCGGCATCCGGCTGCACAAGGTCGGCGTGGTCTGGCCGCTGGAGGCCGCGGGCACGCGCGAGTTCGCGACCGGTCTGCAGGAGATCCTGGTCATCGAGGAGAAGCGCCAGGTCATCGAGTACCAGATCAAGGAAGAGCTCTACAACTGGCGCGCCGACGTGCGGCCCCATGTGCTGGGCAAGTTCGACGAGGACGGCGCCGACGCGTCCGGCGGCGAGTGGAGCCAGCCCAACCCGGCCGGCAACTGGCTGCTGCGCGCCCAGGCCGATCTCACGCCCGCGCTGGTGGCCCGCGCGATCGCGCGGCGCCTGCTCAAGCTCGGGGTGGACGCCGACACCCGCGCCCACATCGAGGCCCGGCTGGCCCTGCTCGACGCCAAGCAGCGCAGCCTGGACGCCATGACGGTGCCGGCCGGCGAGCGCGCCCCCTGGTTCTGCAGCGGCTGCCCGCACAACACCAGCACCCGGGTGCCCGAGGGCTCGCGCGCGATGGCCGGCATCGGCTGCCACTACATGGTGGTCTGGATGGACCGCAGCACCACCACGTCCACCCAGATGGGCGGCGAGGGCGTGCCCTGGGTCGGGCAGGCACCGTTCACGACCGAGAAGCATGTCTTCGCCAACCTCGGCGACGGCACCTACTTCCACAGCGGCCTGCTGGCCATCCGCCAGAGCATCGCCGCGGGCGTGAACATCACCTACAAGATCCTCTACAACGACGCCGTGGCGATGACCGGCGGGCAACGGGTCGGCGAGCGACCCGAGGGCCACTCGGTGCTGCAGATCATGAAGAGCCTGGACGCCGAGGGCGTGAGCCGCCAGTGCATCGTGACCGACGAGCCGGCCAAGTACGCCGGCGTGGCGCTGCTGCCCGGCGTGGCGGTGCACCACCGCGATGAGCTCGACCGCCTCCAGCGCGAATTCCGCGAGCTCGCCGGCACCACCGCCATCATCTACGACCAGACCTGCGGCACCGAGAAACGCCGCCGTCGCAAGCGCGGCACGCTGGCCACCCCCGACCGCACCGTGGTCATCAATGAGGCCGTCTGCGAAGGCTGCGGCGACTGCTCGGCGCAGAGCAACTGCCTGAGCGTCGAGCCGGTGGAGACGCCGCTCGGCCGCAAGCGCCGCATCAACCAGAGCAGCTGCAACAAGGACTACTCCTGCCTCAAGGGCTTCTGCCCGAGCTTCGTCACCGTGACCGGCGCCACCCTGCGCAAGCCGAAGCGGGACAAGTCCCACGACCCCTTCGCCCTGCCGCCGCTGCCGGACCCGGCCCAGCCCGCACCGCTGGATGCCGCCGGCCGCGACCGCGCCTGGTCCATCCTGGTGGCGGGCGTGGGCGGCACCGGCGTCATCACCATCGGGCAGCTGCTGGGCATGGCCGCCCACCTTGAGGGCAAGGGCGTGGTCACCCAGGACGCCGGCGGCCTGGCGCAGAAGGGCGGCGCGACCTGGAGCCATGTGCAGATCGCCGAGCGGCCCGAGGCCATCCACGGCACCCGGGTCGGCATGGCCGAGGCCGACGTGGTGATCGCCTGCGACACCATCGTCGCCGCCAAGCCGGAGACCCTGGCCGCGATGCGTACCGGCCGCACCCAGGTGGCGCTCAACACCCACGCCACCCCCACGGCGGCCTTCGTCGGCAACCCCGACTGGCAGTTCCCGGGCGCGCGCTGCGAGGCCGCCATCGAGGACGCCTGCGGCGGCGCGGCGCAGGTCGGCCGGCTCGATGCCGCGCAGCTCGCCACCGCCCTGCTCGGCGACGCCATCTACACCAACCCGCTGATGCTGGGCTACGCCTGGCAGCGCGGCTGGGTACCGCTGAGCCGCGAATCCATCCGCCGGGCGATGGAGCTCAACGACGTGCAGGTCGCCAACAACCACGCCGCCTTCGAGTGGGGCCGCCGCGCCGCGCACGACCTGCCCGCCGTGCAGGCGCTCACCGCCGCCCGCCAGGTGATCCATTTCGCCAAGCAGCCCTCGCTGGACGAAACCATGGCCCACCGCAGCGAAGTCCTCACCGGCTACCAGAACGCCGCCTATGCACAGGCCTACCGCGGCTTCGTGGAACGGGTGCGGGCGCGCGAATCGGCGCTGGCCAACGCCGCCCCGGCCTCTGCCACGGTGTCCGCTGGCCCTGCGGCACCCGCCACCTCGCGCCCCGCGCGCCAGGCCCTGCCGCTCACCGAGGCGGTGGCCCGGTATCTCTTCAAGCTCATGGCCTACAAGGACGAGTACGAGGTGGCGCGCCTGCACAGCGACCCGGCCTTCCACGCGCGGCTGGCCGAGCAGTTCGAAGGCAAGGTCCAGATCGGCTACCACCTGGCACCGCCGCTGCTGGCCCGCCGCAACGATCGCGGTGAGCTGCAGAAACAGCCCTTCGGCGCCTGGATGGGCACGGCCTTTCGCCTGCTCGCCCGCCTCAAGGGCCTGCGCGGCACCCCCCTCGACCCCTTCGGCCGCAGCGCGGAGCGCCGCACCGAACGCGCGCTGATCGGTGAATACCGCGCCTGCATCGAGGAGCTGCTCGCCGGCCTGACCGCCAGCAACCAGTCCCAGGCCGCCGAGATCGCCCGCCTGCCCGAAGGCATCCGCGGCTACGGCCATGTGAAGGAGCGCCACCTCGCCGAGACCCGCGCCAAGTGGGCCGCGCTGATGGCGGCGTGGCGGGCGGGCCGCATGCCCCCCGCGGGATGACGGCCCCGCCCTGGGCGGCCATCGCGGCAGCGCGCCATGACCCACAGGCCTGCCGGGATCCACTGCGGCTCTGCGGTGTGGTCGTGGGCTCGGTGGCCCGGGCCGCGCCCGCGGCGCTGCTGCTTTCGCTGGCGCCCTGGCTGCGCTGGGGTCCCCAGGGATGGTCCGCCGACGGCACGCCCGGCGAGCTCAGCCGCGGTTTCGAGCCCCTGAACGAGGCCCTGCGGGAGCGGGGCCTGATCACCGGCTGGCGCAACGAGCGCTTTGACATCGCGCCGCCAAGCGGCGGTCCGGCGCTGGCCTGGATCGAGCGGGCCGCGGCCCGCTTCTGGGGCACGCTGACCCTCGGCGCCCATGCCAACGGCTACCTGGCCGATGCCGCGGGTCGCCCCACCCACCTCTGGATCGCCGTGCGTTCGGCGACCAAGCCCACCGACCCCGGTCGGCTCGACAACCTGGTTGGCGGTGGCGTGCCCGCGGGCCAGACGCCTTTCGAGGCCCTGGTGCGAGAGGGCTGGGAGGAGGCCGGACTGGACGAATCGGCCATGCGGCGCAGCGTGCAGGGGCGGGCCGGACACACCGCGTCGCCTGCCAGCGTGATCGAGATCCAGCGACCGCTGCCCGACTGCGCCGGGCTCGGCTGGCAGTGGGAGCGCGTGCACGCCTGGGACCTGCGGCTGGAGGCCGGTGTGCAGCCCCGCAATCAGGACGGCGAGGTGGCGGCTCTGCACCTGCTGACGGTGGAAGACGCACTTGCAAGGGTTGAAGCCGCCGAGATGACGGTGGACGCCGCGCTGGTCACCCTCGACTTCGCCCTGCGCCACCGTCTTCTGGCGCCGACGCAGGCGCACGAACTGGCCGACGCACTGGCACCGCTGCGGGTCGGTCCGCTGCAGTTCAGTTCCATGCCCGCCTGACCCTCCCCAGCGGGGGGGCGAAAGCCCTGCGAGGTCCGCATGACGCGCGGAGCGGGAAGGGGGATCCCAAAGAACCTCAGCCCCATCTGGGCATTCCTTGTCTATATTCACCCATCCGGTACCCCTCAGTCGCACAGTGCGGAAATTCGCTCCCCCCTCAATCCGCACCCGCCCATGAACCACCAACTCTCACGCTACAGCCGCGTCGCGATGGTCTTGCACTGGGTGCTGGCCTTGGCGATCCTGGGCAGCATGGCCATGGGCGCCTTCATGAGCGAGCTGGAGCTCTCGCCGCAGAAGCTCAAGCTCTACAACTGGCACAAGTGGGCGGGCGTGACGATCCTGGCGCTGTCGCTGCTGAGGTTGCTGTGGCGCCTGGCCTGCCGGCCACCGCCGCTGCCGCCCCGCATCGCGCTGGCGATGCCGGCCTGGCAGGTCTCGGCCCACCACGCCACGCACCGGCTGATGTACGCGCTGTTCTTCATCGTGCCGCTGGCCGGCTGGGCCTACAGCTCGATGGCGGGCTACCCGGTGGTGTGGTTCGGGGTGCTGCCGCTGCCCGATTTCGTGCCGGTGAACAAGGAACTGGCCAAGTCCCTGGAAGACGTCCACGGCCTGCTGGCCTACACCCTGCTGGCGCTGGTGGCGCTGCACGTCGCCGGCGCGCTCAAGCACCAGTTCATCGACCGCGATGGGCTGATGTCGCGCATGCTGCCCAGCATGGGCCGGTCATCAGACCGGTCGTCATGAGCGCCGGATGGCGACCGTGATCGGTTCTGTCCCCGCTCGAGGGGCCGCCTGGACGGCCGCCCGAATGGCCACCCAAACGATGCCCGGAAGGCGGTTTTGGCTGGGTCTGGGGCTGCTCGCATCGGTGTGGCCGGCCGTGGCCGCGGGTGCTGCGCAAGCCGCCGCCGCCACGCTGCTGCCCGGCAGCGAGATCGTCTTCGTCAGCAAGCAGTTCGGCGTGCCGGTCGAGGGGCGCTTTCGCAAGTTCGAGGCCCAGATCGCCTTCAACCCCCGCCTGCCCGCTGCGGGCCGGGTGGCGCTGGGCATCGACACGGCCAGCGCGGCGATCGGCGACCCGGACACCGACCGGGAGCTCACCAAACCCGAATGGTTCGGTGTGGCGAAATTCCCGCAGGCCCGCTTCGAGTCGAGCGCGATCCGGGCGCTGGGCGGCGGCCGCTTCGAGGTGGCCGGTCAGCTGCTGATCAAGGGACTCGCCCGCGAGGTGACGGTGCCCGTGACGCTCACCCAGTCCGGCACCACCAGCGTGGCCACCGGCAGCTTCACGATCCGGCGCCTGGCCTTCGGCATCGGCGGCGGCGAGTGGTCCGACCCCGCGCTGGTCGCCGACGAGGTGCAGGTCAAGTTCAAGCTCTCGCTCTCGGGGCTGGGCCCGCTCTGAGCCTGCAAGGCTGAGCCCCGCGCTCCAGAATCACGGCTCGGGCGCACCCGCCCAACGCCACCCTTCCATGCCAACCCACCCCAGGAACCCGCCGCCATGACCCTGCGACCTCTTCTCCTCGCTGCTGCGCTGTGCGCCGCCGCGGCCGCCCAGGCCGAACCCGCGAGCTACGCCATCGAGCCCACCCACACCTTCGTGACCTTCGAGGTCCTGCACTTCGGCACCTCCACCAGCCGGGGTCGCTTCGACCGCAAGGAAGGCATGGTCGAGTTCGACCGCGCAGCCAAGACGGGCAAGGTCGACGTCACCATCGAGACCGACTCCATCAACACCGGCACCGCGCCCTTCAACAGCCACCTGGCCGGCAAGGATTTCTTCAATGCGGCCGAGTTCCCGACCGCCCGTTTCGTGAGCGAGCGCTTCGCCTTCAACGGCGACAAGCTCAGCGAGGTTGCCGGATCGCTCACCCTGCTGGGCAAGACCCTGCCGGTGGTGCTGAAGGCGAGCCACTTCAACTGCTACAACCACCCGCGCCTCAAGCGCGAGGTCTGCGGCGGTGACTTCGAGACCACCATTCAGCGCAGCCAATGGGGCATGAACTACGGCCTGCCCGGCATCCCCGACCCCGTCCGGCTGTTGGTGCAGGTGGAAGCCGTCAAGCAGTGAAGCCGGCGGCCGCGCCGCGCCCACTGAGGGGCCGGGCTCTGCGAATGGCGCTCGCGCTGGCCATGGTCACCGCCGCGCAGGCGGGTGCGGCGCCGTTGAGCTACCGGCTCGACCCGGCGCACAGCTTCGTGCAGTTCGAGCTGATGCACTTCGGCACCTCCACCATCCGCGGGCGCTTCGGGCCGGTGATCGGCATGGTGACGCTGGACCGCTCGGCGCGGCAGGGCGAGGCGAGCATCGAGATCCCCATGGCCAGCGTGGACACCGGCGTGGCGCCCTTCAATGCTCACCTGCGTGGCGCTGACCTGCTGGACACGGCCACGCACCCGACCACCTGGTTCATCTCGCGGCGGCTGCACTTCGCCGCGCCGCGACCTGGCGACGAGCCCGCCGCAGCAGCCCCGGCCCTGGCCGCACTGGACGGTGAACTGACCCTGCGCGGCATCAGCCGCCCCATCACCCTCACCGCCACCCGCTTTGCCTGCCGCCAGGACACCCGCCTGCAGCGCGAGGTCTGCGGCGGTGACTTCGAGACCGAGCTGCGCCGCAGCGACTTCGGCATCGATTACGGCCTGCCCTTCGTCGGCAACGCGGTGCGGCTGAAGGTGCAGGTGGAGGGGGTGCGGGTGGATTGAGCGGGGATCGAGGATCGATGAGCCGGGGACCGTCGCGCCCGCCCCGGCATGGCCGAGATGGCGCTGCCGGAGCCCCGGGCAAGACCGCTTGCAGCAGGCCTCGGGGAATGGGAGGATCAAATCCCTGAGCTTGATCGGCTCGGGCCTGGGAGATCGATCACCAGGTCAGGCCCCCGACAGGCGCACCGATACTGAGCAAGAGCAGCGAGCAGAAAGAAGTCCAACATGAAAAGATTTTTTCTGGTGAGCCTGCTGACCCTGGCGTGCGCGGCGTCAGCGGCGGGCCTCGACTTCTACAAGGAAGGCGCCATCTGCGACCGAAAATCCGGCTTCTGCGCCGATTCCATGGGCGTGTCGCTGGGCCTGACCAAGCTCTACCTCGGCGAGAAGGCCGAACAGAAGCTGATGGCCGAGATCAACAAGGTCGGCGTTCAAGCGTTCGACCCGACCACCTTCACCATGAGCAGCGGCCTCAGCTGCGACACCAAGCTCAGGACTTGCTGGACCAGCCGTCTTGACAAGACGGTCGATGCCAAGGCCACGCAAACGCTGTTCGGCCGCTGACCGCTGGCGACATCATCACCGGAGCGAATCACTTGACTGAGCCCAACCACTGGTTAGCCCGCGCGGCCCGATCGCTGCGCCCGGACGTGGCGATCCCGGTGGGCATCGAGATTTCGGCCAACACCCCCGAAGCTTGGCGGCAGGTGGCCTTGATCTTCCAGATGAGCCCCATGGAGCTTGCAGCCAGCGTTGCGGCAGCCTTTGGACTCAAGGCGGGCCGCCTCGACGCTTTTCAGCCCAGCCAGCCCAGCCTCCTGCCCGAGCGGTTGTGCCGTGAGCTCGGCATGGTGCAACTTTGGGCGAACGAGCGAACCGCTTGTGTGGCCATCTCCGATCCCCGGATGTCCGAGGAGCAGCGCTCCCGCTTGCGTTTCACCCTGGGCCGCCCTTGCGAGTGGGTCGTTCTCCCGCCCGATGACATCGACACCTGCCTGGCCCGCTCTGCAGCGGCATCGGGGGTGCACCGCTCTCCCAGGGGGCACCTGATCGATCTGCTGTCGACCGAATCGCCCGGCGATGACGCGCCGATCGTCAAGCTCGCCTGTGCCCTGCTCCGCAAGGCGATCGACAGCCGTGCGTCGGACGTCCACATCCACCCCTTTGTCGGGGGCGGCGCCGTTCGTTTTCGGATCGACGGTCGATTGAAGCGAATCACCACGCTGCCGATCGAGACCCTCAGCGGGCTGTCGCGCTACTTCAAGGCCCAGGCCGGCCTGGAGCCCAATCCGCTGAAGCCGCAAGATGGCCGTTTACGGCTCGCCTACGGCCGGCGCGAGATCGATGTCCGCTTGTCGGTTCTGCCGGCTTACGACGGCGACCGCATCGTTTGCCGCCTGCTCGATCAAAGCCGCAATTTCTCGCTGCAGCAAAGCCGCTTCTCGATCGCCGATCAGCAAACCCTGCGCCGGCTGACCGACCACAGCGCCGGCATCGTGTTGTTGACCGGGCCCACCGGCAGCGGCAAGACCTCAACGCTCTACGCCCTGCTGGCGGAATTGAATTCGGTCGACGTCAACATCATGACGATCGAGGACCCGGTCGAGTACGTGCTGCCCGGCGTCTCGCAGGTTCAGGTGAATGAAAAGCAGGGCCTCTCCTTCGCCGATACGCTGCGGTCCATCCTGCGCCAGGACCCAGACATCGTGCTGGTGGGCGAGATCCGCGATGGCGAAACCGCCCACATCGCCATGCAGGCCGCACTGACCGGTCACCTTGTTCTCTCCACGCTCCACACCAACGACGCGCTGGGAGCGCTGCCGCGCCTGCTGGATCTGGGGTTGGATGCCAGCATCTTGGGTGATGCCTTGCTGGGCGTCATCTCCCAGCGACTGGTTCGACAGCTCTGCGAGTCCTGCCGCCAGCCGACACAAGCACCGCACCTGGCCAGCGAGACCGAGTTTCATCGCCTGACCGGCGAGTACCCCGCTTACCGGCCCGGCAGCTGTCAGGCCTGCAGCTATACCGGCTTTCGCGGACGCCTGCCCATCATCGAAAGTCTGGAGGTTTCACCGCCACTTCGCCAGGCCATCATCAGCGGCGAGCGGCGGCTGCATGAACTGGGCGTCATCGCCGGCGGGTCCCGGCGCTCGATGGCGGCCAGCGCGAAAGACTGGATCGTCTCCGGGCACACCACGGCGGCCGAGATCCAGCAGGTCATCGGCATGGGTTTCTGGCGCGAGCTGGCCGCGGAGCATGGCGTCGCGCCCGAATCCCTCAGCGCCAATCTGGTGCAGGAGTCCGCTGTGGGGACGCGGCTCAAGGTGCTGGTCCTGTCCCAGGACACGGTGCTCTGCGACGAACTCGCCGACGGACTGAGCTATGCCGTGCAACGCGTCGATGGCGCCGAGGCTGCCGACGCCCATCTGAGAACGCACAACGATGCCGTCGCCATGGTCATTGACTCACGATGCAAGGACGCGGCACCGGAGCCGTGGCTGATCGGTCTTCGCACGCAGCTGGCCTGGGCCGGTTTGCCGGCCTTGTTCGTGACGCGGCCGGATGAGTCGGCGCTGAAAGAACTCCTCACACAATTCTCGGCTTCGCATGTCGACTGGGAAGCGGGGCAGCCCCTGGACTTGAATGCGGCGCTGACCCAGCTGATGCAGGGCCGGTACTGAGGGCACCAGGGCACCGAGAATGGCCCTTGCCGCGATCGCCCCACTGGCGCGGCGCATGGCCATGCAACTGGAGATTGGATCGATGAAAAAGAAAGAACAGGGACTCACGCTGATCGAGCTGATGATCGTCATCACGGTCATCGGCATCCTCGCTGCAATCGCCCTGCCGTCATACCAAGCCTATTTGTACCGGGCCAAGGCGGCCGAGGTCATCCTCATGATCGGCAAGATTCACACGGTTCTGGGCGGCTTGCAATCGGAGGAGGGATCGCGTCTCGGGTCCTCGCTGGGGATTTCCATGCGGAGCAATGGCCAGGGGAGCGACGCCGCCCTGGACTTCTGTCGTCGAAACGGCAGCCAATGCATCGATAACAAGGCCGTTGCGGGTTTGAACAAGGCGGAAATCAGTCAGTTGGAGCGGTTGGGGTTCACTGTTTCCATTTCCTCGGGCAACTTTGCGACTTCCTTGCCTGGTCAATTCAAGATCAGCTTGAACATCGACCACGGCCCTCACACCGATCCCAAGCTCCGGGCCGAGGCCGGGCAGATCGCATTGGCAACCGAGCATGTCATGAAGCCGGAGACCTACAAGACGAGCGTGACGAGAGACGGCAGCGTCGGCCTCTATTTCCAACTCGGGGGCCAATGAGCATGAGCGAACATCAAAAGCCCGACAGTCTCGATGCGCTGGTCGAGGCAGCGACGAACACCGTCCGCCAGCAGCAGGACATGGCCGCTGCAATGGCCGCCAAGCGGCCGGTGCAACCGAGGGGTCAACAGGTCTTGAGCTTGATCCTGCTGGCCGTATTGGCTGTCGCCCTCGTCCACCAGTACCCGCGCATCGCTCAACCTTATGCCTTGCCCGATCCCAAGGCCGACTTGACGGTGGTTGCGGCCGAGCTGGAGGTCATTGGAGAGCTGATCGAGAGCTACCGCCTCTCAAGAGGGAGCTATCCCGCGTCACTGAATGATGTGCAGCTGCCGGCCGGCTTGGCCGAGGTTGTGGCCCATTCCAGCCTCGCGTACCAGATCAAGGACCAGGCCTTCACACTGGACTGGAAGCTTCCCCATTGGAACGCCGTGCTCGACGGCGGAACCGGGAAGGTTGAAGTGACCCCGGTCAGCGGGGCGCAATAGTCAACCCCCACCGGGTCAGCCGCTTCAGTGGCTCATCCGGCGGCTCGTTCAGTGGTTCGCTCTGCAAACTCTCTTCAGGTCGTCTCTCTGTTGGAACCACCCGCCCTGTTCTCGTCGACCTTCATCTTCGCCAAACGGCAGTTCGACGACGAGTTCCACCGGCTCGACGAAGCCATTGCCGCCGTGGCCCGGTCCACGCCCGGCTACCTGGGTGAAGAGTCGTGGGAGAACCGTGCGAGCGGCCTGGTCTCCAACGTGTACTACTGGGGCTCCCTGGAGGCGCTGCAGTCACTGGTGAAGCACCCCCTGCACCTGGAAGCCAAGTCCCGGCAGGGCCAGTGGCTGGCCGGTTACCAGGTCATCATTGCCCAGGTCCTCCGCCGGTACGGCGACACCCAGCTCGGTGACCGGCTGCCGGTCATCGGCGCGGTTTGAGCCGGGCTGGAGCACTGCGCCCCAGCACCCCGGTCCACCGCCTCACCCCTCATCGCTAACCCGTGCCGCCTCACCCCCCGCCGCCATTGATCCCCGGCCTCACCGTCCTGGAACGGGGCTGGCTCTCGTCGAACTCGGTGCTGGTGCACGAACCCGATGGCGGGCCGGCGGCGCTGATCGACAGCGGGCATGTGACGCATGCCGCGCAGACGGTGGCGCTGGTGCATCAGGCGCTGGTGCATCAAGCGCTGGCGCAGGCGGCGGATTCAACCCGCCGGGGCTTGGGCGGGGCCTTGCAACATGGGGACGGCGCGGCACCCGCATCGGGCCGAGCGGCGCCGCTCGGCCGGCTGCTCAACACCCACCTCCACTCCGACCACTGCGGCGGCAACGCCGCGCTGCAGCGGGCCTTCGCCGGGCTGGAGGTGGTGATCCCGCCCGGCGGCTGGGACGCGGTGCAGGCCTGGGACGAGGAGGTGCTGGGTCACCGCCCGCTGGGCCAGCGCTGTGAGCGCTTCACGGCGCAGGCGCGCATCGCCCCGGGCGAGACCGTGCACCTGGGCGGACGCCCCTGGGCGGTGCTGGCCGCGCCCGGTCACGACCCGCAGGCGGTGATGTTCTTCGACCCGCTGCACGGCCTGCTGGTGGCCGGCGACGCGCTCTGGGAAGACGGCTTCGGCGTGGTGTTTCCGGAACTGATGGGCGAGCCCGGCTTCGATGACGTGGCCGCCGTGCTCGAGGCCATCGAGCGCCTTCCGGTGTGCCAGGTGGTGCCGGGCCATGGCGCACCCTTCACCGACGTGGCGGGCGCACTGGCCCGCGCGCGCCGCCGCCTGGAGGGCCTGCGCGCCGACCCGGCCCGCCAGCGCCGCCATGCGGCCAAGGTGCTGGTCAAGTACCACCTGATGGAGGAGCGCGAGCAGGCGCAGGCCGCGCTGGCGCAATGGGCCGCCGACACGCCCTTCCTCGCGCGGCTGTTCGCGGCCGAGGGGTTTCGGCATGCCACCGACCCGGTCGACTGGTGCCGGCGGATCGTGGACCAGCTGGTCGAGAGCGGCGCGCTGACGCTGCGCGACGGCGTGGTGCACGACGCCTGAGACGACACCGCGGGCGCCGCGGGCTCCGGTGATGCATGCCGCCACGCGGACTCTGACGCGCCGCAAGGCTTCACCCGCTCCGTGCACCCCGCCGAGCGGTCAGCGTGTTCTTCACGTGACAGTCGGGCCGCAGGGCTGACGCCACAATCCGGCCATGCCTGCCCTGCCGCACCCCATCGTCTCGCCGCTGACCCCCGAGCGCCTGAAGGCGCTGATCGCCGCGCTCGAAGCCGGCCTGCTGGAGCGCGACGAGGCCGTGCGCCTGGCGTTGCTGGCCGCACTGGCCGGCGAGCATGTGCTGCTGATCGGCCCACCTGGCACGGCCAAGAGCGCGCTGGCGCGGCGCCTGCAGCATGCCTTCGCGGGGGCGCGCTGGTTCGAGCGGCTGCTCACGCGCTTCTCGGTGCCCGAGGAGCTCTTCGGCCCGCTGTCGCTCAAGGCCCTGGAGGACGACCGCTACGAGCGTCTGACCGAGGGCTACCTGCCCACCGCCGGGATCGCCTTCCTGGACGAGGTGTTCAAGGCCAACTCGGCCATCCTCAATGCACTGCTCACGCTGCTCAACGAGCGCGAGTTCGACAACGGCCTGGCCCGCGTGCGCACGCCGCTGGTGTGCGTGGTGGGCGCCACCAACGAGGTGCCGGCCGATGAGTCTCTGCAGGCCTTCCACGACCGCTTCCTGCTGCGGGTACCGGTGGCGCCGGTGAGCGATGCGGGCTTCGCGCAGCTGCTGAGCTTGGGCGCGGTGCCGGACGAGGCCATGGGCACCCCCCCCATCACCGACGCCGAGCGGGCCGCGGTGCGGGCGCAGCGCGACGCCGTGGCCCTGGGCGCCGAGGCGCTGGCCGCGCTGGCCGCCGCGCGCGCCTTCGTGCAGGCGCAGCGCCTCACCGTCTCGGACCGCCGCTGGCGGCAGACCGTGGGCCTGCTCAAGACCTCGGCAGCCACCAGCGGCCGCTCGGCCCTGTCGGCCATGGACCTGTGGCTCCTGCCCTGGTGCCTGGCCGAGCAGCCCTCGCAGCTGCCGGTCCTGGCCGACTGGGTGCAGCGTGAGCTGCTCCGGGCCGAGCCGGTGAAGGCCCCCTGGCTCACCCGCGCGGTCGAGGCCTTCGAGGCCCAGCTGCACCTGGAGACCACCCCGCGCCAGGACGACGGCACCGCCGGCAAGCTGGCCCTGGCCCGCTCGATGCCCGGTGTGGGCGATTCCGACGGCAGCGACCCCGGCATGGCGCGCATGCTGTCGGCGCGGCTGGGGGAGCGGATGCGCCCCCAATTC
>CAISYQ010000370.1 GCA_903889735.1 uncultured Methylibium sp. | reverse complement strand
CTGCAGCTCGCGCTGCCGCTCTTCATCCTGCAGGTGATCGCGAGCACGGCGTTCGCGCTGCTGCTGGTGATGTTCCGCCAGACCCGCTGGGATTTCTGGGGCGTGGTGCTCTGCGTGGTGATGCTCTCCATCAGCAGCCTGTTTTACATCATCGTCGGCCAGTTCCTGTTCTCCCGGGTGCTAAGGCTGGCGCCGATCTCGGGCTATGCGCCGGGGCTCGATGTCGTGAAGTTCCTGGTGCTGCCCATCGGCCTGTCGCTGATCGCCCGGCTGGGGGCCGAGGCCCGCCTCTACCGCGCCATGTTCCTGGAGGAAATGGGCCGCGACTATGTCCGCACGGCGCGGGCCAAGGGCCTGGCCGAGTCGGTGGTGCTGTTCCGCCATGTGCTGCGCAATGCGCTGATCCCCATCATCACCAGCGCCGGCTCCTACCTGCCCTATGTCTTCATGGGCAGCCTGGTGTTCGAGAGCTTCTTCGGCCTGCCGGGCCTGGGCGCCTACGTGATCGAGGCCATCAGCAAGCAGGACTTCGCCATCGTGCGCAGCATGGTCTTCGTGGGTTCGCTGCTCTACATCGCCACCTACATCCTCATCGACATCAGCTACACCTGGGCCGACCCCCGGGTGCGGCTGTCCTGATGTCCTGAGCCCGACCCGCAGGAAACGACGTGGCGCCCAAATTCGTCCTGCTCTGGACCGACCTGGTGATCTGGCTGCTGCTGGTGACGCTGCTGGCCTATGGCTGGCGGGTCTCGCGCAACCCGGTGCAGACCGCCACCTGGCAGCGGGTGTTCCGCGACCCGGCCGCGCTGGCCTCGTCGATCGTCATCGCGCTGTGCCTGCTGGTCACGCTGGCCGACAGCGTGCATTACCGGCGCGCCCTGTCGCCCACCGAGGGTTCTGTCCCGGGCCAGAGCGCCGGCTACGAGCCCGTCACCCGGTCCGCCCTCGACGCCCTGCTCAGCGACCTGGTCGACTCCCGCGAGGCCACCTACTCGCGCCCGCTGGCCTATGTGGGCTTCACCAAGGAATCGATCGAGGTCGATGGCCAGCTGCAGCGCGTCGCCCCCCGCCTGGTGCACGGCGGCGCCCACCTCAAGGACCCGGCACGCGAATGGGCCGGTGACCTGCTCGCCCGCGCACTGACCGGCCTGGCGGTCGCCTGGGCCGTGGCCCTGGCGCTGGCCGCCGCCCTGGTGAGCGCCTTCGCCCGCCACCAGCGCCTGGGCTGGAGGCAGGCCGCCGGCGGCATCCTGCGCCGCGAGACCGACACTCCCTGGCGCACCGCGCTCGGCACCGTCTTCGTGGCGGCCGCGTTGATCGGCCCCACGGTCGCGCTCATGGGCCATTACCACGTGCTCGGCACCGACCGAACCGGCAACGACGTGCTCTACCAGGCGCTCAAGAGCCTGCGCACCGCCTTCGTGATCGGCACGCTCTCCACCCTGGCCACGCTGCCGCTGGCGGTGGGGCTGGGCATCATGGCCGGCACCCTGCGCGGCTGGGTCGATGAGGCGGTTCAGTACCTCTACACCGTGCTGTCCTCGGTGCCCAATGTGCTGCTGATCGCCGCCTGCGTGCTGATGGTCCAGGTCTTCCTTGACAAGCACCCCGAGCTCTTCGAGACCGGTGCCGAGCGCGCCGACCTCAAGCTCCTGCTGCTCTGCGCCATCCTCGGCCTCACCGGCTGGGCGGGCCTGTGCCGGCTGCTGCGCGGCGAGGCCCTCAAGCTGCGCGAGCTCGACTACGTGCAAGCCGCCACCGCCTTTGGCGTGAGCCGCTGGCGCATCATGGCCCGGCACATCTTTCCGAACGTGGTGCACCTGGTGCTGATCACCACCGTGCTCGAGTTCTCGGGCCTGGTGCTCTACGAGGCGGTGTTGAGCTATGTGGGCGTCGGGGTGGACCCGTCGCAGAACAGCTTCGGCGGCATGATCAACCTCGCCCGCTCCGAGATGAGCCGCGACCCGGTGGTGTGGTGGTCCTTCGCGGCGGCTTTCGGCTTCATGGTCACGCTGGTGCTGGCCGCCAACCTCTTTGCCGACGGCGTGCGCGATGCCTTCGACCCGCGGGCCCGCACCCTCAGGGCGCGCCCCCGGGCGCCGGCCCGGGCGGTCTCGGGGATCGCCAAGGCGGCGGCACCGGCTGACCTGGGCCAGGGCGGCCGCCCATGAGCGCCGACCGCCCCGTCTCGCTGCAGGTCCGCGACCTCCAGGTCGCCCTCGACGCCGATGCCGGCTTGGTCCGCGCCATCGACGGCCTGAGCCTCACGCTGCAGCGTGGCGAGACCTTCGCCCTGGTGGGTGAGTCCGGCTGCGGCAAGAGCATGACCGCGCTGGCGCTGATGCGCCTGCTCCCGGAGGGCGGCCGGGTGGAAGCCGGCTCGGTGCAGCTGGGCTCGCAGGAGCTGCTGGACTTGCCCGAGTCGCAGATGCGCGGCGTGCGGGGAGGGCGGGTCGCGATGATCTTCCAGGAGCCCGCCACCAGCCTCAACCCCGTGATGCGGGTGGGCGAGCAGATCATCGAGGCCATCGAGACCCACACCCGGCTGCGCGGCCATGCGGCCCGGGCCAAGGCCCTCGAGTGGATGGGCCGGGTGGGCATCCCCGAGCCCGAGCGCCGCATCGACGACTACCCCTTCCGCCTCTCGGGCGGACAGAAGCAGCGGGTGATGAGCGCCATCGCCCTGGCCGGTGAGCCCGATTTCCTGGGGGCCGACGAGCCGACCTCCGCCTTGGACGTCACCATCCAGACGCAGAT
>CAISYQ010000369.1 GCA_903889735.1 uncultured Methylibium sp. | reverse complement strand
CTGGGCACCACGCCGCAGAGCTCGGCGGTGGTCACGGCCATCATTGCGTTGGCCACCGCGCTCGGGTTTCGGGTGGTGGCTGAGGGCGTGGAAGACCTGTCTCAGATGAAGGAGCTCTACCGGCTCGGTTGCCACCTGATGCAGGGTTACCTCTTCAGCCGGCCCTTGCCGGCCGATGAGCTCTACCAATGGCACCAGCAGGTCCTCCTGCCTGGCAAGGCCGCCTGGGCGGGGCAGGTCGGCAGTCCTGGGGTGGCTGCGCTGCCCAGCCCGTTGGCGGTCGGCTGACGGCGCCCCTCAGCATGGCAGACGCTCAGGACGGGGTGCGCGGCACCGGCGCGGCAGCTTCTGCCGCGCAGCTGGCCAAGGGGGCCCTGCGCCGCCTGGCGATGGAGCGTCTGGAGCCGACCCCCGAGAACTTCGCGCGGGCGTACCAGGCCGAGCGGGGTGACGCGCCAGCGGCTTCCCCGTCCGGTTCACCCTCCGCACCGGCCATGCCCTCGGCATCCAGCGCGCCTACAGCGTCGGGTTCAACCGCGGCCCCCACCGCCGCAGAGCCGGCCGAGGGCGAGGCTTGGGCCGCGCTGATGCAGCGCACCGTGCGCGGTCTGGACCGCGGCGGCCGGCAATGGACCATGGCGCGCAAGAAAGACAGCCTGCAGCGCGTGCTCGGCGGCAGCCGCAGCGACCCCCGGCGCCTCCTCCAGCGCCTGACGCAGCTGGTCGGCAGCTGGGACACCGACAGCCTCGATGGCACTGCCAGCGATTTCGCACCGCTGGACGACACCCTCGCGAGCCCGTCCGTGAACCCCTCTGCGAGCCCGCACACCTCGGCGGGCGCCTTGATTCCCGTCGAAGCACTGGAGCAGGTGCCTTCTCTGACGCCTTCTCTGGCGGCTCCTTTGGCGCCAGCAATCGGCCCGCCCGCCATTGATGTGGCGGCCTGGCCGCGGGTGGCCGCCGACCTGGGCGCCACGGTGCAGGCCGCGCTGCCGAGCAGCGAGGTGCGCGGACGCGAGGTCTCTGGTCGCCTGGCCGCCCTGCAGGCCCGTCTCGGCCCCGAGGGGCCTGCGGCCCTGCGCGACGAAATCACCGACGCCTGCATCGAGGTGCAGCGCGTGCTCCAGCACCGTCACCATCTGCTGGGCCAGCTCGGCGAGCTGTGCCGCGAACTCACCGAGGGCCTGGTCGATCTCGCCGAGGACGACTCCTGGGTGCAGGGCCAGTGCAGCGTGATGCGGGCCCAGCTCTTCGACAGCGAGACCGGCCTGACCGCACGCGGTGTGCGCTCGGTCACCGAGCTGCTGCACGACACCCGCGGTCGCCAGCAGCAGCTGCGCATCGAGCGCAGCGAGGCCCGGGAGGCGCTCAAGGACTCGATCCACCAGATGCTCGACGAGATCGTCTCGCTCGGCGCCCAGACCGGTCGCTTCTCCGACCGCATGGGCCATTACGCCGAGCAGATCGACCGGGCCGAGTCGCTGCAGAGCCTGGCCGGCACCGTGCGCGAGATGGTCGCCGAGACCCGCACCGTGGCCGAGGGCGCGAGCCAGACCCGCGACCGGATCGTCTCTGAGCACGACCGCGCCGCCGCCATGCAGGTGCGCGTGAGCGAGCTCGAGCAGGAGATCCGGCGCCTCTCCAGCGAGGTCTCGACCGACCCGCTGACCCAGGTGGCCAACCGCCGCGGTCTCGTGCAGGCCTTCGAGGTCGAGCGCGCCAAGGGCGAGCGCGAGGCCGGGGAGGCTGGGGAAGGTATGGCGCCGCTGGAGGTGGCGCTGATCGACATCGACAACTTCAAGAAGCTCAACGACCGCCTGGGCCATGCCAATGGCGACGCCGCGCTCAAGTTCCTGACCGAGCGCGTCAGCCAGGCGCTGCGCCCGGGCGACACGCTGGCCCGCTACGGCGGCGAGGAGTTCGTCGTGCTGCTGCCCGCCACGCCCACCGAGGAAGCCCGTCAGGTGCTCACGCGCCTGCAGCGCAACCTCAGCGCAGAGCTCTTCATGAGCGACGAGCAGGACCAGATCTTCGTCACCTTCTCGGCTGGCGTCACCGCCTACCGTCCCGGCGAGCGCCTGGAGCAAGCGCTCGAGCGTGCCGACGAGGCGCTGTACGAGGCCAAGCGCACGGGCAAGAACCGCACCTGCGTGGCGTGAGGGCGACTGCCCTCTGAGAAGAATTGGCGGAGGCGGTGGGATTCGAACCCACGGAAGAGTCACCCCTTCGGCAGTTTTCAAGACTGCTGCCTTCAACCGCTCGGCCACGCCTCCAGCGCGCACGGATTGTGCCCTGCCGAGCCGGATATGTTGGGGGTGCCGGGAGGCCTCGAGGCGCCCGACTGCGTCAATCGTAAAATGTATTAAATGGTTTATTCGTCGAATCAGCGCCACCGCCAACCACGACCGATGCGATGGGTCGCCCGAAGAGCAATTTAGTCGCAGATCCTGTGAAGGATCGGTTCGTCGGGACCAAGGACGCTGCAGCGATGCTGAGCGTGTCGGTGTCCACTGTCCAGAAACTGGTGGAGAGCGGCGTGTTGGAGGCGTGGCGCACCCAGGGGGGGCATCGACGCATCATCCTGGCGTCCTTGGAGAGGGTGTTGGCACGGCAGGTGGATGGCACGCCGCCGGCAAAGGCGCAGTCGCTCAAGGTGCTGATCGTGGAGGACAACGCGGTGGTCCGCGCGGCCTATGCCCAGATGTTCAAGCACTGGGGCGGGCGAACCGAGATCACCTATGCCGGCGACGGGGCCGAGGCCTTGCTCCTGCTGGCCCAGATCACACCCGATGTGCTCATCACCGACCTGGTGATGCAGCCGATCGATGGCCGTTTGCTCATCAAGACCGTGAGAGCCAACCCCAAGACGAGGCAGCTGCGCATCGTCATCGTCTCCGGTTTCCTGGCGGACCTGGGCGTGGCCCCGGATCTGGACGCCAGGACGGTTGCCTACGCCAAGCCGCTTCAATTCGAAAGATTGGCCGGCTACCTGGACGCCCAGGTCCAGGAACTCGCGATCGGCCGCTCTCTTTGACTGACCTGCAGCCGCCTTGCGCAGCGAGCAGCGTGAGGCGGTGACCTGCCCGGGACCGGGCCCCCGGCTCTCATCCGGCTGCCGTGGCGATCCACCCAGCCCCGGCGCTCGCCTGAAACAGGATGATCAGGCCCTGGCGAGGGTTTTAAAGTAGTCAAAATGACTAAACCAACATTAAACTGAATCACTTTGTAAGAAATCTGGAATCCGGCTGACAGGATCAGACGGGTTGTCGTGGTCCTGAGCTCTTCCGAAACCGCTGTCAGCCCAGGAGATTGAGTTCGTGGACATCTGCGTCGTCGATGACAACTTGGCTGTGACCTGCGCCATCCAGCGCCTGCTCGTGCGGTCGGGCTTGGGCGATTCCAAGGTGTACAACGACGCAGCGCCGGCGCTGGCTTGGTGCCAAGCCCATTCACCCTCCCTGGTCTTGGTGGATTACCAGATGCCCGGCATGGATGGTCTTGAATTCCTGCGGGCACTTCGCGCCGATCCGAGGTCTGCCATGGCTGTGGTGGTGGTGCTCACCGGCTGGGCCACGGAGTCCTTCCGCGCCCGCGCCTTGGAGGTGGGGGCGAACGAGGTGATCGCCAAGCCGCTCGAACCGATTGAGTTTGTACGAACACTCAGGGCGCTGATGGGTGGAGAGCCCTGGGAGGCGGGCACGATGGCAAGCCCGCCCGGCGAACGCCAGGTCATGGGCCTGCTGCCCGCTGGATTGGATTTCTCGGTGGATGACGGGGACCTTGCCGCCCGAGGGGATTCGACGCCGGATGTGGGCGTGGCACACCAGCTGTTGCTCTCGATCAAGGAGTACATGCGGATCCACCCCGGTTGGTTCTGCAGCGATCGCGGACTCGTGCGCCGTTGCATGTTGGCTGCGGCGCGCGTCCGCGGGCTCGACAGCGGCGCCTGCGAATACCTTGACGCTGCGCTGGATCTGTACACAAGCCTCCCCGCTCGCCTGGACCCTTCCGACCCATCGAGGCCGTCGCAGCAGGGCCTTCACGCACGCCTTGCCGAACGGGCGGTGCGGCGGGTTTTGCCAACGCACCACCCCGTTTCACCGGATGCGCTGCAGGTGTGTGCCCAGATGGTGCTGTTCGGCCAGGAGAGCTGGGACGGCCAGGGCCTGCCATTGGGCTTGCGCGGCGCAACCATCCCGTTTGCGGCGCGCCTCTTCAATGTCGTCAACAGCTTCAGCCTGTTGACGCTGCCCCGGGCGAACGGGGGTGCCGGCGCGGAAATTTCCGCGGCGTTTCTGGCCCTGGAGGACCAGTCCGGTGTTAATTTCGATCCGGCACTCGTGGCAGCCTTGCGCAAGATCGATCCTGCATTGCTGCAAGCCGCTTCTTGAACCGCGGGTTTTCTCGTTCGGTCGACATGCAAACCGACCCTCAGATCGTCAACATGAGCCGTCTGGCGATCAATGACAACCGCCGCCTGACGGATCGGCTTCTTGACGGCGTCCCATGAATGAAGCAGGCCGCGTGAGTGACGGTTCGGCAACCGCCCGGCCGGTGGGCGGGGACGAACAGGGTCAAGAAGCGGTGCAGGCCCGTGAGCGTGCGCATGACCTGTTGCATGGGATGAGTGATTTTCTTGTCAACTCGAACAAGGTCGATCGCTGGGTGTGGGCCGCGGTCACTACTCTCCTTGGACTCATGAGTCTTGCGGTCTGGCTGACCGACAGCATCTTCCCAGTGGTGCTCGCCAACCGGGCTCCCTACCCTTGGTTCTCGCTGGTAGTCGGTCTGTTGATGCTGGCCATTGGGGGTTACACCGTTTTCTTTGAAAGAATCAAGAGCGCCCACGCTCTGGTGATGGGAGTCGGCCTGGCCTTGCTCTACCTCGTGATCATCTTCGCCAACGGGATGCTGCCGGTTGTGTTCCTCGGAGCCGCGATCACTGTCTTCCATATCGTGGTCCGACCCAACGCCGCGCTGGCGCTGGCGGGCATCAGCCTGCTTGCGAGCGCGCCGCTGGTCCTCAACAGGATGGAGCATTTCGACCAATACCCGCAGCTCTTCAGGGCGCTCGCGAGCGGATTCCTGATCCTCGTGTTCCTGCAATTCGTCAGCCGTTCGAATCTCCGGTTCCGGCGTGAGGCCTTCAGGGTCACGGGCGGGCTCAAGGAATTGATGGAATCCTTGGGCCGCAGCCTGGACGAGTCGTTGGAGCAGCGCGGTCGTGCTGAGCAGGCCCTGCGCAGGGCCTTGGAGGTCGAGAACGAGCTCAAGCGGGTCGGGGCCCAGCTCGAGGACGCCGTCCAATCGATGTCCCAGGGCCTGGTCATGGTCGGCGGCGACGGTCGCATCATGCTCTCGAACCCCCAGGCGGTTCAGATTCTCGGGGTGCCGGAGGCTTACCTTTTGGTGGGTCGACCGTTTGAGGACCTGCTCCAACTCCAAAGCATGGACGGCGAGCTCAGCAGTGCCTTGCCTGCCAACGCCAAGGCGGGGCAGATCGAGGGCCTCGCCGCAACCCCCTCGCTGGTGACCCATGCCCTGCGGTTGCGCAATGGCCGGCATGTGTCGATGAGCTCACGGCGCATGCAGTCCGGCCACGTCGTTCACACCTACACCGAGGTGACGGACTATGTGCTCGCCAATGAGAGGCTGCAGACCTCAATGATGGGCCTGAGCTTGGCCAAGGAACAATTGAATGCGGAGCTGCTGCGCTCCAGGGAAGATTCGGACATGAAGCTGCGGTTCGTGACCGCGGTCAGTCACGAAATTCGAACGCCCCTCAGCGGCATCATGGGCATCGTGGAGCTCCTCTCCCGCAGCGGACTCAACGGCTCGCAGGCGCAGTGGATCGAGGATGCCAAGACGAGTACGCGTCAGCTGCACCGGCTGACGGATGACATCCTCGATCTGTCTCGCATCAGGGACGCGAAGTTTTCGTTGAACTCGACAAGCTTTGACCTCGGCGAAGTGGTCACGCAGGCGGTTCGGGCGGCACAGGGAGCGGCCGAACTGGCAGGAATCCAGCTTGAGCTCCAGTTGGTGAATGGAGGGATTGCGGTGATCGGCGATGCCCAGCGACTGACCCAGATCGTCAACAACCTGGTTTACAACGCGATCAAGTTCACCGCCGAGGGGCTGGTGCGGGTTCACATGGAATGTCGGCAGCCCGGCCTCGGCGATGGCAACCTGGAGGTGGTCTTGTCCGTGGCCGACAGCGGCCGCGGCATCCCCGCGAAGATGCTGTCCAGCATCTTCGAGTCCTTTCACCAGGGCGAAGAGTCCATCAATCGCAATTTCGGCGGCACCGGCCTGGGCCTGACCCTGTGCCGTGAGCTGTGCGAGGCCATGGGCGGCAGCATCCGTGTCACGAGCCGGCTGGGGCGGGGGTCGGTGTTCACGGTCACCCTTGTGTTAATGATGGCCGAGCTGGGAGCGAGCTTCGCAGAGAGCCAAACGGGCGGCCTGGATTCCAACGACGCGCAAGGACACCTGAGCCTGGAGGGCAAGCGGATTCTGGTCGTCGATGACAACCGCATCAACCAGAAGCTCGTCCATGCCTGGCTTACCTACATGGGCGCGGGGGTGGATACCGCTTCAGATGGCGCCATGGGACTGCGCGCAGCCAGTAGCCGAGACTACGATGTCATCCTCATGGACATGTCCATGCCTGTGATGAACGGGTTGGACGCCACCCGCGCGATCCGCCTGCTTGGCAACTCAGAAACCGGCGAAGCCCGGCTGCGAGCCTCGGTGCCGATCATCGGGGTGACGGCCATGGCCCGGCGCGAAGACCGGATGCTTTGCCTGGAGGCGGGCATGGACGCGCACATGGGCAAGCCCCTGGAGCGCGGCAAGTTGCTGCGGACCCTGCGCGAGGTCATGGAGGCTCACAGCTGGCTGAGCGAAGCCAACTGGAGCACGCCATCGCAGCGCGCCAGCCTGCGTTTCGAGGACGAAGGAGGACGGCGAGATGCTTGAGACGGGCTGGATGGAATCGCCCAAGCAGGGGCCCATCGATTTCGATCGCGTCCTGGCCGACATGGCGCATGACCCGGAAGGGTTCATCGCGGTCTGCGAGGTCTTTCTTGAGGAGTGTCCGAGAACCCTGGGGGAGCTGGCCGGCACGGCGCGAACGGACCGCGAGGAGTTGCTGGGCGTCCTTCATGAGGTCGCCAACTCCCTGGGTGTGGTGGGCGCCTACAGCGCCGCGACGATCGTTCGGCAGATGGAGATGGCCCTGCGCGAGGGCGCGCCGCTGTCCCTGGAGGATCTGGCCATCTTCGCCGCGCAGAGCCTGGTGCGGGTGGCGAGTGCGATCGAGGGCTTCATCGGGCAGCGCCGCAGGCCCCGCCCCAGGGGCTGATACGGGGGCGGCCCCGGCGTCGCGGACTGCGCCGGGCCTCAACCCGGCCGCTGCGCCTGCTCGCAGGCCACCTGGATCACCTCGCGTCGCCCGCCATCGATGCGGGCGGCGCTCAGTGCCCCACCCCACACGCAGCCGGTGTCCAGAGACAGCAGGTCAGGGCGGTTGACCAGACCCAGCGTGGACCAGTGACCGAAGGCGATCGGCACGCCGGCCGTGCGGCGGTCGGGAGCGTCGAACCAGGGCGACAGGCCGGGCGGGGCGCCGGCGGCGCCGTCCTTGGTCTTGAAATCCAGCGTGCCGCGGGCATCGACGAAGCGGATGCGGGTCAGCGCATTGACCGCAAAGCGCAGCCGGTCGGCGCCCGCGAGCGAGGGCTTCCAGCGGGCGGGGGCGTTGCCGTACATCACCTGCAGGAAAGCGGCCAGCCCCGGGCCGGCCAGCTCGGCCTCCAGCTCGGCGGCGAGCTGCAGGGT
>CAISYQ010000368.1 GCA_903889735.1 uncultured Methylibium sp. | reverse complement strand
TTGCTGACCGAGGCGGTCACCAAGAAACCGCATTCCGTGCTGCTGCTCGACGAGATCGAGAAGGCGCACCCCGACGTCTTCAATGTGCTGCTGCAGGTGATGGACCACGGCACGCTGACCGACAACAACGGGCGCAAGGCCGATTTCCGCAACGTCATCATCGTCATGACGACGAATGCCGGGGCCGAGACCATAAACAAGGCGATGATCGGTTTCACCAATTCGCGCGAGGCCGGCGACGAGATGGCCGATATCAAGCGCTTGTTCACGCCCGAGTTCCGCAACCGGCTGGACGCCATCGTCAGCTTCAAGGCGCTGGACGAGGACGTCATCCTGCGCGTGGTTGACAAGTTCCTGCTTCAGCTCGAGGGCCAGCTGGCCGAGAAGAAGGTCGACGTCACCTTCACCGACGCGCTGCGCAAGCACCTCGCGAAGAAGGGCTTCGACCCCCTGATGGGCGCGCGACCGATGCAACGCCTGATCCAGGACACGATCCGACGTGCCCTGGCCGACGAGTTGCTATTCGGTCGGCTCACCGACGGCGGGCGCTTGACGGTCGATGTGGACGAGGCCGGCGAGGTGCTGCTCGATATTCAGCCGCTCAACAAGCGCAGCGACAAGCCGAGCGTGGAGAAATCGGTGGTTTGAGGTCGATGCGGCTCGCCTGAGCCGCATCCCTGATTCACGCTCTGCCTCTCGGGGAGTCGGGGTTGGCGCCCCTCAGGCGGCGCTCGCAGGATCCTGTTGAAAGTAGCCGGCCAGCAGTTCATACAGCGCCGGCTGTTCAGCCTTCAATGACTCCGGGGCCACGAAAAACGCCTCGCTGGCCACCGGGAAAAATTCCTCCAGCCCCTCCGCACCGTAGGGGTCGAGAAAGCTGTCCTCCCCCGACTCGAGGGCGCGGCACAGGCGCGCATAGGCGGCCTCCATCACCATCTTCCAGTGCCGGCGGGCCTGCAGGTCGGGCAGGGGTGGCATGCCGGTGGCCGAGCCGCCGGCCATGTCGATCAGGTGGACAAATTCGTGGATCACCACGTTGTAGCCCTGTTCGGCGGATTGCCCCGCATCGGCCACGTCTTCCCAGGACAGCATGACCGGGCCGCCTTCCATGGCCTCGCCGCTGAGCGGTTCGTCGTAATCATGGACCAGGCCGAATTCGTCCGTCACCTGCCGGCGGGCCAGGACCGCGCCGGGCTGGACGACCACTCCCACACTGCGCGCGTAGATGCCGAGCCCGAGCTTGAGTGCTGGCAGGCAGGCCTGGGCGGCGATCGCCACCGCCATGGCGTCGGTCACCTCGAGCCCATGGGCGCCGCTGAACTCCTTCTCGTCCAGGAACAGGCTGGTGAGCTCGCGCAGCGCTTGTCGATCGGCGGTACTGCGGCGTCCGAGGAAGGGGTAGCACTGCAGCGTGGACTCCCACAAGCTGTCAGGGATCGCGCGGCGGGAGATCCGGCGCGCATCGAGGCGACGGCGCCACCACCGGCCGATCATGCGCTGCTCAGGCGGGCTGCGGGAGCGCGATGCGCTGCAGCCCCTGCCGGCTCAGGCGCAGCACCTCGGCCCGCGGTGGGCTGCCATCGAGCTCCCAGTCGCTGAGCACCGCGCGGGTGAAGCCGGGGGCCAACTCCTGCGTGCCCGGACGGTGGGTGTGGCCATGCACCAAAAGGGGCGTGCCGGCCTCGTGCATCCAGCGCACCGCCGCGCCGACATCGATGTCGGCCCAGTTCTCGGGCCGTTGGTCACGCTGGTGCTGCTGACTGGCCTTGCGCATCTGCGCGGCCAGGGCGCGCCGCTCGGGCAGCGGGCGGGCCAGGAAACCAGCGCGCCAGTGCTCCGTGCGCACCCCAGCCCGGAAATTCTGGTAGGCGGTGTCTTCCAGGCACAGCGCATCGCCGTGGGTCAGCAGCAGCCGCTCGCCGCAGGCCAACAGCACGGTCGGATCGGGCAGGGCCATCGCGCCGCAGTCGCGCAGCCATTCGCTGCCCACCAGGAAATCGCGGTTGCCAGCCATGAAAGCCAGGTTGAGCCGGCTGCCGGCGTCCCTCAGGACCTCGGTGACCTCGGCCTCGAAGCCTTCGTGGCGCATGTCGTCGCCGACCCAGGCCTCGAACAGATCGCCCAGGATGAACACGGCGTCGGCCGGGGTGTCGCGCAGATGCGCGGCGAAAGCCCGGAAGGTCCGCGGGTGATCGGGCTGCAGGTGCAGGTCCGAGATGAAGTCCACCGAACGCCAGGCGGTCGGCGCGGTGAACTCCCAGAAACTCGGCAGCGGGCTTGCGCCGCCCTGGGGTGCGGCGCAGAGGGACATCGGCCGACGGGTGAGGCTCAGGAGACTTCGGTGGCGCGCTGAATCACCACGTCTTCCATCGGCACGTCGTCGTGCCCGCCGCGGCGGCCGGTGGCCACCCGCTCGATCGCGTCCACCACCTCGGTGCCCGCGCTGACCTTGCCGAAGACGGCATAGCCCCAGCCCTGCGGGCTTTCGGACTTGAAGTCCAGGAAGGCGTTGTCGCTGGCGTTGATGAAGAACTGCGAGGTCGCCGAGTGGGGCGCGTTGGTGCGTGCCATGGCCAGCGTGTACTTGGCGTTCTTCAGTCCGTTGCTGGCCTCGTTGTCGATGGCCGCCATCGTGGACTTCTGCTTCATGCCGGCCTCGAAGCCGCCGCCCTGCACCATGAAGCCGGGGATGACGCGGTGGAACACGGTGCCGTCGTAGTGACCCGACTGGACATAGGCCAGGAAATTGGCCACGGTCTTGGGGGCCTTCTCGTCGTCGAGTTCGGCGCGGATGACGCCGTGGTTGGTCTGCAGTTCGATGGTCTTCATCTCATTTCTCCAGGCTGGCTTTCTTGATCAGGATGGGATCGACCGGCACGTTCTGGTGCGGTCCCTTGGTGGTGGTGGGCATTTCGCGGATCTTGTCGACCACGTCCATGCCCTCGACCACCCGCGCAAAGACCGCGTAGCCGTTGCCGTCGCGCGAGTTGGGCTGGTCCAGGAAGGCGTTGTCCTGCACGTTGATGAAGAACTGCGCGGTGGCCGAATTGGGGTCGTTGGTGCGCGCCATCGCCACCGTGCCACGCTCGTTCTTCAGGCCGTTGCGACTTTCCAGCGGGATCGGTGCACCGGTCTTCTTCTCGGTCATGGCTTTGTCCATGCCGCCGCCCTGGACCATGAAATTGGGGATCACGCGGTGGAAGATGGTGCCCGCATAGTGGCCGCTCTTGACATAGCCGACGAAGTTTTCCACGGTGCGGGGCGCTTTCTCGCGGTCGAGTTCGAGCACGATCTCACCTGCGCTCGTGGACAGGCGAACCTTCTCGGCGAGCGCGCCGCCGCTCAGGCCGCAGGCCAGCAAGATCGCCATCAGCAGGCGGCGGAATTCAGTGTTCATGGACAGTCTCCTCGGGGGCGTTGGCGGTCTCATCGGCAGCCTGGGTGGATGCGGTGGACTGGACGCGGAGCGGAATTGTCTCTCGTCCAGCGGCAGACCGGGCGCGGCGGGGCCATCGCTATACTGGTTCGCTCCGATTCGGGTGCCGGGGAGCTCTTTCAGAGCCCGCATGTTCCCAGCCCCTGCCGCCGACACCGCGATCCGATGAGCCTGCGCCTGCACAACACCCTGACCCGCGCCAGCGAAGTCTTCGAGCCCCTCGAGCCCGGCCACGTCCGCATGTACGTCTGCGGGATGACCATCTATGACCTGTGCCATGTCGGTCATGCGCGGATGATGATGGCCTTCGATGTGGTGCAGCGCTGGTTGAAGGTGAGTGGCTACCGCGTCACCTATGTGCGAAACATCACCGACATCGACGACAAGATCATCCGGCGCGCCCTCGACCGCGGTATCCCGCTGCGCCAGCTGACCGACGAGATGATCACTGCGATGCATCAGGACATCGGCGCGCTCGGCATCGAGCCCCCCACCCACGAGCCCCGGGCGACCGAGCATGTCGGCGGGATGATCGGCCTGATCGAGCTGCTGGAGCGCCAGGGCCTGGCCTACCAGGCTGAGAGCGGCGATGTGAATTTCTCGGTGCGCAAGTTCCCAGGCTACGGGCGCCTGAGCGGCAAGTCCATCGACCAGTTGCGCGCTGGCGAGCGGGTGGCGGTGCTTGAGGGCGGCAAGGAGGATCCGTTGGACTTCGTGCTCTGGAAGGCGGCCAAGCCCGAGGAGCCGGCAGATGCCAAGTACGCTTCGCCCTACGGACCCGGCCGCCCGGGCTGGCACATCGAATGCTCGGCGATGAGCCATGCGCTGCTGGGTGAACGCTTCGACATCCACGGCGGCGGCATGGACCTGCAGTTCCCGCACCACGAAAACGAGATCGCCCAGAGCGACGGCGCCTTCCACCTCGGCAGCGGGAACAGTTTCGTGCGCTACTGGCTGCACAACGGCTTCCTCAACGTCGACAACGAGAAGATGTCCAAGTCGCTGGGCAACTTCTTCACCATCCGCGATGTCCTGCGCAGCTACGACGGCGAGACCATCCGTTTCTTCATGCTTCGTGTGCACTACCGCAGCCCCTTCAATTTCAGCGATGCCGGTCTGGATGACGCCCGCAGTGCATTGCGCAGGCTCTACACAGCCCTGGGTGCCGTGGCGTCGGCCGAGGCCATCGTCGCCGCACCCTCCCTTTCGGCCATCGACTGGTCCGACCCCCATGCCACGCGCTTCAAGGCGGCGATGGACGATGACTTCAACACGCCCATCGCGGTGGCCGTGCTGTTCGATCTGGCCGGCGAGGTGAACCGCAACCGCTCGGTGGCCGCCGCCGACCTGCTGCGGGCGCTGGGCGCCACGCTCGGACTGCTGCAGCAGCCTCCCGCGCAATTCCTTCAGGGCGGCGGCTCGACCGACGAGGCCGACATCCAGGCCCGCATCGCCGCCCGCGCCGCTGCCAAGGCGGCACGCAATTTCGCCGAATCTGACCGCATCCGCGACGCACTCGCGGCCGAGGGCATCGTGCTGAAGGACGGCCCGTCCGGCACGACCTGGGTCAAGGCCTGAGGCGTCTCAGCGCCCGACGCCACCAACCATCCCCTCGCCATGCCCGCCCGCAATCCCGTCCTCGTCACCCCCGATTACTGGGAGGAGGCGTGCAAGCACCTCGCCAAGCGCGACCGGGTGATGCGCAAGCTCATCCCAACCCTGGGCGAGGCCCGCCTAGAGAGCCGCGGCGATGCCTTCACGACGTTGGCTCGCTCCATCGTCGGTCAGCAGATCTCGGTGGCGGCTGCGCAGACGGTTTGGGACCGCTTCTCGGCCCTGCTCGGAGCCACCGAGTTCAAGGTGATGCCCTGTGAAGTCCTGGCGCTGGAGGTGCCTGTGATGCGCACGGCAGGCCTCTCGGCGCGCAAGGTCGAGTACCTGCGCGACCTGGCCCGGCACTTCAACGATGGCGCGGTGCATGTGCGGGACTGGGCCTCGATGGAGGACGAGTCCATCATCGACGAGTTGGTGGCGATCCGCGGCATCGGCCGCTGGACGGCCGAGATGTTCCTGATCTTCCACCTGCTGCGGCCCAATGTGCTGCCAATTGACGATCTCGGCCTGATGAAGGGCATCAGCCTGCACTACTTCAGCGGTGAGCCCGTGTCACGCCACGAGGCACGCGAGGTGGGTGAGGCCTGGGCGCCATTTCGCTCGGTGGCCACCTGGTATGTCTGGCGCAGCCTCGATCCGGTGCCGGTGGCCTACTGAGAATCCCGCACAATGACATCACCCCGCTGCACGGAGGACCGTCCCGGATGAGCAAGAAGCATTTCCTTGAGTTCGAGCAGCCCATCGCCGAACTCGAGACCAAGATCGAGGAACTGCGCTACGTGCAGAGCGAGTCGGCCGTGGACATCTCCGATGAGATCGACCGCCTCGGCAAGAAGAGCCTGCAGCTGACCAAGGACGTCTACGCGAACCTGACGCCTTGGCAGGTGACGCAGATCGCGCGCCACCCGCAGCGCCCCTACACGCTCGATTACGTCAACGAGATCTTCACCGAGTACCAGGAGCTCCACGGCGACCGGCATTTCGCCGACGACCCCAGCATCGTCGGTGGGCTGGCGCGCTTCAACGGTGCGGCCTGCATGGTGCTCGGGCACCAGAAGGGCCGCGACACCAAGGAGCGTGCCGCGCGCAACTTCGGCATGAGCCGCCCCGAGGGCTACCGAAAGGCGCTGCGGCTGATGAAGCTGGCCGAGAAGTTCGGCCTGCCGGTCTTCACCTTCGTCGACACCCCCGGCGCCTACCCGGGCATCGGCGCCGAGGAGCGCGGTCAGTCGGAGGCGATCGGTCGCAACATCTTCGAGATGGCGCAGCTCGAGGTGCCGATCATCACCACCATCATCGGCGAGGGCGGCTCGGGCGGCGCGCTGGCCATCGGCGTGGGCGACCAGTCGCTGATGCTGCAGTACTCGGTCTACTCGGTGATCTCGCCGGAGGGTTGCGCCTCCATCCTGTGGAAGACCGCCGAGCGGGCCAGCGATGCGGCCGAGGCCATGGGCATCACCGCCCACCGGCTCAAGGCTCTGGGGTTGATCGACAAGATCGTCAGCGAACCGGTGGGCGGCGCCCACCGCGATCCGCTGCAGATGGCGTCCTACCTCAAGCGAGCCCTGGCCGACGCGCTGCGCCAGGTCGTCGATCTGCCGCCGCGCGAGCTGCTGGAGCGTCGCTACGAGCGGCTCAAGAGCTACGGTCGATTCAACGACACCAAGAACCGCTGAGGTTGGGCGGCCCGGGCTGCGGGGGTCCGCGCTCTTGCCGGCCCGCACCGATGACAGCACTGCCTCACCGTGATGGCCTGACGGCTCCCGTACCGGCACCGGCCGGCGGCTCGCTGGCCGTGGCCTACAGCGGCGGACGCGATTCCACGGCCTTGCTGCACGCCGCAGCGGCGGCGGCCGTCGGGGCCGGGCTCGAGGTGCATGCCCTGCATGTGCACCATGGCCTGAGCATCCATGCGGACGACTGGCTGGCCCACTGCGAGCGCCAGTGTGCCCGCTGGGCGGCCAGCGGTCTGCCGGTGCATTTCCATGCCGAGCGGCTGGCGCTGGCGCCAGCGCAGGGCGAGAGCGTCGAGGCCGCCGCCCGCATCGGGCGATATGCCGCGCTGCGGCGCATGGCGCTGGCGGCCGGCACCGACCTCGTGCTGCTGGCCCACCACCGCCGCGACCAGGCCGAGACCCTGCTGCTGCAGGCGCTGCGGGGCGCGGGCGTGGCGGGGCTGGCCGGCATGCCGGCCGAGATCTGGCGCGAAGGCGTCACCTGGTCCCGACCCTGGCTGGCGCAGCCTTCGGAGGCGGTTGCCGCCTATGTGCGCCACCACCGCCTGCGCCACATCGTCGATGACAGCAATGCCGACCCCCGCTTCGCCCGCAACCGTCTGCGCCTATCGGTGTGGCCGGCGCTGAGCGAGGCGTTTCCAGGGGCTGAGGCAGCACTGGCCGATGCCGCGACCTGGGCGCAGCAGGCCAATGCGGCGATGGCCGATCTGGCCCGTATCGACCTCGAGGCTTGCTGCCGCGGCGAGGACCTGGGTCTTGGACTGGACCTTGGCGCTTGGCGGCAGCTCGCCCCGCACCGGGCGGCGCATGCGTTGCGAGCCTGGCTGTGCGCGGCCAGTGGGCGCATGCCGGGCGCGGCCGATCTGCAGCGGCTGATCCGCGAACTGCCCGGCGCCGCCCCGTCGACCTGGAGGCTCTGCGGGGGCCGGTTGACCCGCTACCGCGGCCGACTGCGTTTTGCCTCGATGGCCGAGGCGGCCGGTGCGCCGTTGCCATCACCGACCACGCCACTGCGCGAATCCGCCCTGGCGATTCGCCGGGCCGGCCGTTATCCGCTGCCGGGCTGGGGCGGGGTGCTGGTTGCGCAGCGTGTGCCCGAAGGCGGGGCGCCGCTCGCGCGGCTGGCGACCCTGGAATTGCGACCGCGTAGCGGCGGCGAGCGCTTCGGCTGGGCCCTGGGTCGTCCGGCGCGCAGCCTGAAGAAACAGTACCAGTCGGCCGGCGTGGCGGCCTGGCAGCGCGAGGGACCGCTGCTCTACAGCGGCGGAGCGCTGGTCTTTGTGCCGGGATTGGGCCTCGACGCTGCAGCCCAGGCGGCGCCCGGCGAGCCCCAGCTGGCGTTGACCTGGGAGCTGGCGGACTGATCGACCGGTGTCTCGGTGTCTGTTTAACTCGCTGTCTCGGTGGCGGTGCCCGCCGCTAAAATGTCGGGCTTTTGTGTTGGCGGCCTGTCGCGGCGTCCGCTGGCATGCACCCTGGCCCACCCCGCATCCCTTCTCATACCCATGGCCCTGATCGTCCACAAGTACGGCGGCACCTCGATGGGCTCGACCGAGCGCATCCGCAATGTCGCCAAGCGCGTCGCCAAATGGGCCCGCGCCGGCCACCAGATGGTGGTCGTGCCCTCTGCGATGAGCGGCGAGACCAACCGCCTGCTCGGCCTGGCCCGCGAGCTTCAGCCCGAGGGCCACTCCGCGCAGCTCGCCCGTGAGCTCGACATGATCGCCTCGACCGGCGAGCAGGTCTCGGTCGGGTTGCTCGCCATCGCGCTGCAGGCCGAGGGCCTGGAGGCGGTGAGCTACGCCGGCTGGCAGGTGCCGATCCGCACCGACAGCGCCTACACCAAGGCCCGCATCGAGAGCATCGACGACATCCGCGTGCGCGCCGACCTCGCCGCGGGCAAGGTGGTCGTCATCACCGGCTTCCAGGGCATCGATGGCGAGGGCCACATCACCACGCTCGGTCGTGGCGGCTCGGACACCTCGGCGGTGGCGGTCGCCGCCGCGATGAAGGCGGCCGAATGCCTGATCTACACCGACGTGGACGGCGTCTACACCACCGACCCGCGCGTCGTGCCCGAAGCGCGCCGGCTGCAGGCCATCAGCTTTGAGGAGATGCTCGAGATGGCGAGTCTGGGCTCCAAGGTGCTGCAGATCCGCTCGGTCGAATTCGCCGGCAAGTACCGCGTGCCGCTGCGCGTGCTGTCGAGCTTCACCCCCTGGGACATTCCGTTGGCCGAGGAGGCCGTCTCCGGCACGCTGATCACTTTCGAGGAAGACGAGAACATGGAACAAGCCATCGTGTCGGGCATTGCCTTCAACCGCGACGAGGCCAAGATCTCCCTGCTGGGCGTGGCCGACAAGCCAGGCATCGCCTACCAGATCCTTGGACCTGTGGCCGACGCCAACATCGACGTCGACATGATCATCCAGAACGTCGCCCACGACGGCCGCACCGACTTTTCCTTCACCGTGCACCGCAACGACTACGCACGCACCCTGGAACTGCTGAAATCTGCCGTTCAGCCGCTGACCCATGCCGCCCAGATCACCGGTGACGCCAAGATCTGCAAGGTCAGCATCGTCGGCATCGGCATGCGCAGCCATGTGGGCGTGGCCAGCCGGATGTTCCGCACGCTGTCGGAGGAAGGCATCAACATCCAGATGATCTCCACCTCCGAGATCAAGACCAGCGTCGTGATCGACGAGAAATACATGGAACTCGCCGTGCGCGCGCTGCACAAGGCCTTTGGGCTCGACGCGCCACCCGCAGCGACTGCGGCATAATCCCAATTGGCTTGGAGACGTGACCGAGTGGCCGAAGGTGCTCCCCTGCTAAGGGAGTATGGGGCTTAAAACTCCATCAAGGGTTCGAATCCCTTCGTCTCCGCCAGTACAAGACCTTCGAACCCGCTGAGCGGGCTTCGCAGGTGCTCA
>CAISYQ010000367.1 GCA_903889735.1 uncultured Methylibium sp. | reverse complement strand
TACCTCAACAAGAAGTGGACCGACGCCGGGGACACAGCGATTCCCGTGGCCGAATGGAAGCGATTGGCGGCCCGGCTGACGACCATTCCGGACACTGTGACGCCACACCAGTTGGTCAAGAAGGTCTACGCCGACCGGGCCGCCATGGGGCGGGGTGACATTCCGGTCGACTGGGGCATGGGTGAACACATGGCATTCGCATCCCTGGTAGCCAGCGGTTATCCGGTGCGACTCAGCGGCGAGGATTGCGGCCGTGGCACCTTCACCCACCGCCACGCGGTCATTCATGACCAGAATCGCGAGAAGTTCGACGAGGGCACCTATACGCCGCTGCAGAACGTGGCCGAAGGCCAGGCACCGTTCGTCGTGATCGACTCCATCCTGTCCGAAGAAGCCGTACTGGCCTTCGAGTATGGCTACGCGTCGAACGACCCCAATACGCTGGTGATCTGGGAGGCGCAGTTCGGCGACTTCGTCAATGGCGCGCAGGTCGTGATCGACCAGTTCATCGCGTCCGGCGAGGTCAAGTGGGGCCGGGTCAACGGTCTCACCCTGCTCCTGCCCCACGGCTACGAGGGACAGGGCCCGGAGCACAGCTCAGCGCGGCTCGAGCGTTTCATGCAACTCGCTGCCGACAACAACATGCAGATCTGCCAGCCGACCTCGGCCAGCCAGATCTTCCACCTGCTGCGCCGCCAGCAGGTGCGGATGTTCCGCAAGCCCCTGGTGATCATGACGCCCAAGTCGCTGCTGCGGAACAAGGACGCGACATCACCCCTGACGGAATTCACGCGCGGCGATTTCCGCACCGTGATCGGCGAGCGCAGCGAGGAGATCGACGCCGCCAAGGTCAAGCGGGTCATCGCCTGCTCGGGCAAGATCTACTACGACCTGGTCAAGCGGCGCGAGGAGAAGAAGACCGGCGACGTGGCGGTGATCCGCGTCGAGCAGCTCTACCCCTTCCCGCACAAGGCCTTCGCGGCCGAGATGAAGAAGTACCCGGGTGCCACCGAGATCGTCTGGTGCCAGGACGAGCCCCAGAACCAGGGCGCCTGGTTCTTCGTGCAGCACTACGTCCACGAGAACATGCAGGAGGGCCAGAAGCTCGGCTATGCCGGGCGTCCCGCATCGGCCTCGCCGGCGGTGGGTTATGCCCACCTGCACCAGGAGCAGCTCAAGGCGCTGCTCGACCAGGCCTACGGCAAGCTCAAGGGATTCGTTCTGAGCAAGTGATGCCCCTGCGGGCACATCGTCACATCGTCCGAGCGCAGAAGACTGCGTCAGAAGAAGAAAGCAATTCATGGCCATCATTGAAGTCAAAGTCCCCCAGCTCAGCGAATCCGTGGCCGAAGCCACCCTGCTGCAGTGGAAGAAAAAGGCCGGCGAAGCGGTCGCGATCGACGAGATCCTGATCGAGGTCGAGACCGACAAGGTCGTGCTCGAGGTGCCTGCGCCGGCCGCGGGCGTGCTGGTGGAGATCGTCAGGGGCGACGGCGCCAGCTGCGTGGGCGAGGAACTGATCGCCCGCATCGACACCCAGGCCACGGCCGGTGTGGCCGCCTCGGCGCCGCAGCCGGGAGCGGTCGCGCCGTCAGCTGCGCCTGCTGCAGCCGCCGCAGCGGCTGTCGCCTCCTCAGGCAGCCGCAGCGACGTGCTCATGCCCGCCGCCGCCAAGCTGATGGCCGATGGCGGCTTGGCCGCCGGCTCGGTGGCCGGCACCGGCCGGGACGGTCGCGTGACCAAGGGCGACGTGCTGGGCGCGATCGAGGCGGGCTCCAAGCCGGTGGCCGCCTCTCCGGCGCCGGCTGCCGCCGCGCCTTCCGGCGCGGTCATGGCGCCGGCAGCGCCCGCCGTGGCCCGGCCCCTGCCCGCCGTGTCGCTGGCGATCCCGGGACCCAACCTGGGCGACCGCCCCGAGCAGCGCGTGCCCATGAGCCGTCTGCGTGCGCGGGTGGCTGAGCGGCTGCTGCAGTCGCAGGCCACCAACGCCATCCTCACCACCTTCAACGAGGTCAACATGGCCCCGGTGATGGAGATGCGCAAGCGCTTCCAGGACAAGTTCGAGAAGGAGCATGGCGTCAAGATCGGCTTCATGAGCTTCTTCGTCAAGGCGGCGGTGCATGCGCTGAAGAAATT
>CAISYQ010000366.1 GCA_903889735.1 uncultured Methylibium sp. | reverse complement strand
CCCGGTGGACCTCTCGGTGCTCGAAAAACTGAGCCAACTCTCGCCCGCAACCCGTGTGCAATTCCTGGAGCAATATTGAACCGCCCCGGCTTCCGCGGAGGCTCGTTGGGTTAAGTCAGGCCACCACCTCGGTGGCCTGACTGGCGAGATGCCGGTAGTAGTTTGCCTCGGCCTCGGCGGGCGGGATGTAGCCGATGGGTTCGAGCAGTCGGTGGTGGTTGAACCAGGCCACCCATTCCAGGGTTGCCAGTTCCACCGCCTCCTTCGTCTTCCACGGCGCGCGGCGGTGGATCATCTCGGCCTTGTACAGACCGTTGATGGTCTCGGCCAGCGCGTTGTCGTAGCTGTCGCCCTTGCTGCCCACCGACGGTTCCACGCCGGCCTCGGCCAGCCGTTCGCTGTAGCGGATGCTGACGTATTGCGACCCGCGATCCGAGTGATGAACCAGGCTGCTGTCGCGTTCCGGCTGCCTTGCGTACAACGCCTGCTCCAGGGCATCGAGGACGAAGTCGGTGGTCATCGAACTGCTCACCCGCCAGCCCACGATGCGCCGGGCGAACACGTCCACGACGAAGGCCACGTACAGCCAGCCCTGCCAGGTCGAGACGTAGGTGAAGTCCGACACCCAGAGCTGGTTCGGCCGATCAGCCTTGAATTGCCGGTTGACCTTGTCCAGCGGGCACGGCGCTTTGTTGTCGCTGACGGTGGTGCGCACCACCTTGCCGCGCTTGACGCCACGAAGGCCCAGGCGTCGCATCAGGCGCTCGACCGTGCAGCGTGCCACCTCGGCGCCCTCACGGTTCATCTGCTTCCAGACCTTGTCGGCGCCGTAGACCTGGAGGTTCGCATTCCAGACCTGTTCGATCTTGGGCATCAGCGCGTCGTCGCGTTGCGCCCTTCGGCTGCACAAGGTCTGATCGCGCTGCCGTGCGGCGTGTCGTCGATAAGCAGATGGGGCAATCTGCAGAACATGGCAGATCGGCTCGACCCCGTGGAGATCGCGGTGCTCATCGACGAGTCCGTACATCACTTCAGCCGGCGGTCGAGCTCCGCCTGGGCGAAAAACGCGCTGGCCAGCTTCAGGATCTCGTTGGCCCTTCGCAATTCCTTGACCTCGCGTTCCAGGTCCTTGATCCGCTGCGCCTCAGCCGTGCTCACGCCTGGGCGCGTCCCTGAGTCGATCTCGACCTGCTTGACCCAGTCCAGCAGCGTCTGCGGCACGCAGCCGATCTTCGGCGCGATCGACTCGATCGCCGCCCACAGCGAGGGGTATTCCCCACGGTGCTCTTGCACCAGCCGCACGGCCCGCTCACGGACCTCAGGTGAGAACTTGCTTGACTTCTTCATGGCTCCATCTTCTCAAGAGTTGGAGCCTCCTCAAAAACCGGGGCGGTTCACAACAGCGACAAGCCCGCACGACTGAGCACGCGGCTGACGGTGCTCTTCGATACGCCAAGCGCCGCAGCGATGCGCGCTTGGGTCAGGCGCTTATGGCGCAACTCCACGATGGTCAACGCCTTGGCCGGCTCGATAGCGCGGGGGGATCGATTCGGCCGCGACGACGCATCGCCCAATCCCGCCTCGCCGCCAGCCAGGTAGCGGCACAGCCACTTGCGCGCTGTCGCAGCGCTGACGCCGTGCGCAGCAGCTGCCTGCGGCACGCTCAGAAAGCGCTGGGTGATGTCTTGAACCATCTCGATTCGACGAACATACGTGAGTCGGGCATTCTTATGACTGTCCATTCGGCTGAGTTCCTTGAGTCAACTGGGGGTTTGGCGATTTCCAGTCTCTCAAACTCGGTCCGGGTG
>CAISYQ010000365.1 GCA_903889735.1 uncultured Methylibium sp. | reverse complement strand
TCGGCTGCATCAGCGCCCTGCTGGCCAGCAGCCGCGTCACGTCCGAGGGCTTGAGGTAGTCGGGCAGGGCGAACAGCAGGCTGGAGACCTCGCTGGAGCTCCACAGCACCACCGTCTCGCCGTCGCCGCCCATGGTCGAGGCGATGTAGCCCGTGGCCCCGCTCACCGGCCGCCAGCCGAGCTGCATCGAGCCCGACGGGTTGCGGCTGTTGGTGGTCATCTGCACCGGCGGCAGGAAGTCCTGGTCGGGCGTCATCTGGAACTGGATCGGCGGGCTGTAGTTGCCGCGCACCACATGCACGCCGGTCAGCGAGCCGCCGGCCGGGACCTGGGTGCGGGTCTTCTCGTTGGGCCACTCGCCATAGGTCTTGTTGCGGCCCGGCGAGGGCGGCTGCATCGGGGTGATCTGCAGTCCCTGCATCATCCGGGTGAACTCCGGCGGCATCTGGCCGGCGGCGACCTTGGCGAAGTCGATGACCATCGGCTGGCCGGGCCGGGCGCGCTCGCCGCAACCCCAGTAGATCAGCATGCGGCCGCGCGGCTTCTCGTAGGACTGCGGCAGGCCGGGCTCCTCGCGCGTGGCCGGCGCGGTCGCCTGGCGCGGTGTGAGCAGCGGCAGGCTGGGCCCGGCGCCGAGCACCGACGGAGGCTGGTGCTCGGCCGCGGGCGCGCCGGCCGGCGGCTGCGACGAGCCGAGCTGCAGCAGCAGGCTTTTCGCGACGTTGCCGCCGCGGCCCATGCCCATCATCGCCATCATCGAGGGCCGGCCGCCGCCGGGACCGCCGCCGCCCTGGCCGCCCATGGCCATGCCGCTGCTGGTCTGGGCGCTCATCCAGTAGACCGCCACCGGGCCGGTGACGACCTGACGAACCGGGGCGGGGCCCGCGGCGCCCGCGCCGAGGATCGCCGCACCGGCCAGCAGCACGCGGCCTGAAACCTTCATCGAACCCGTCATGGTGCAAATCTCCCTGGTCAGAGCCACAGACTGGACGGTGCGCGGGGGATCTGCGTTGACCTCCCTCAACCGGCGTCGCGCGGAGGCGACAACCGCCGGGGGCGCGGCCTCCAGCATGCTCCGAATAACGACGGTCGTTAAGCCCTCGTCAGGCTTCGCCAGTCGCGCACGTCACAGCCCGGCCAGGCGAGCGCCTCGTAGACGCCGCGGGCGACCGCGCGGGCCAGGCAGTCGGCCGCCAGGGCTCCCAGGCGCGCCACCATCCTGTCGGGGGTCTCCCCGAGCCCCAGGCGGCCCGTGGAGAGGGCGAAGACCACGTCGCCGTCGAAGGGGGCGTGGACAGGACGGATGGCCTGGGCGAGGCCCGCCTGGGCCATAATGGCCACCCGCTTCGCCTGGGCCGGGGTCAGGGCCGCGTCGGTGGCGACGCAGGCGATGGTGGTGTTCTCGCGGGCGGCGGGGGCGCCCTTGGCCAGGCCCCAGTCGTCGGGTCCGATGGCGAGGCCCGCCGGCGAGCGGCCGCCAAACTCGCCGTCGATCTCGAACGGCGCGGCCCAGAAGGTCAGGCCGTCGCCGCCGACCACCGAACCGAAGCTGTTGACGCAGGCCAGGGCGCCGACCGTGTAGCCGTCATGGGTGACCACCGAGGCCGAGCCCGTGCCGCCCTTCAGCTGGCCGGCCTTGGCCCCGTAGCCGGCCCCGGCGACGCCGAGGGCGATGTCGAGGCCGGCGGCTTCGGCGGCTTCGATGCCCAGCCGGCGGTAGGGCGGCTCCAG
>CAISYQ010000364.1 GCA_903889735.1 uncultured Methylibium sp. | reverse complement strand
TTCGCGGCGAGTGGATCGACCCGATGACGCATGCCCGCCGCGGTTGATGGTCACCAGCCTTGTGCCAGCATCTCACGCAGGATGCTGCGCTTGATGGCCCGGTTGGTCAGAGCCGCATCAGCCCACCACCAGCCATCCGCCTTCATGGCGGTGGCGGCGGCCACGAAGCGCTGCGAGATGACCTCGAAGTCGGCGTCCGTGTAGTTGAGGCTGAAGATCAGGCGCCCGCTGCCGACCCAGCTGAGGGCCAGACCCTCGGCGCGCAGGTAGAACTGCAGCATCCAGTTGTAGCGAGATGCCTGCGTGTAGAGCACCGTCCAGATGGTGGAGAGGTTGGTCACGCGAACGGGGAGATCGGCCTCGGCGAGTCGGGCGTTCAGAAGTTCGGCACGGCGGTTCCACCGGTCTTCCAGTCCGTCGTAGAGAGCAAGGACCTCTGGGCGTTCCATCCGGTCCAGGAAGGCGCTCATCGCGCCCATGACATAGGGGTGGGCATTGAAGGTACCGCGCGCGAAGCAGATGTCGACCGGGCGGTCGTCGCGAAAGCGCGTCATGAGGTCGCGCCGACCGCACACCACGCCCACCGGCAGTCCGCCGCCGAGTGTCTTGCCGTAGGTGACCATGTCGGCGCGGACCCCGAAATACTCTTGCGCGCCACCCGGAGCGAGCCTGAAGCCCACGAAGACCTCATCGAAGATCAGCACGATGCCCCGGTCGCTGCACACTTGGCGCAGCCGACCGAGCCAGGCGGAGTAGGCGGCACGGTCAAAGCCGGCACGCCGGCCGCTGTCCACCAAGGAAGAGTCACCCGGCGCCGCGGCATTCGGGTGCAGGGCCTGCAGGGGATTCACCAGCACGCAGGCGATGTCGCGCCGGCTGCGAAGCACGTTGAGAGAGCGTTCGCTCAGGTCCTTGAGGGTGTAGGTGTCGTTCGGGGACGTGGGGTTGCCCGGGCCGGGTTGGACGTCGTCCCACCACCCGTGGTACGCCCCGCAGAACCGCACGAGGTGTGTTTTCTTCGTGTGGTACCGAGCCAGCCGCACCGCCTGCATCACGGCCTCGGTGCCGGACATGTGAAACGACACCTCGTCCATTCCCGAGATGGCCTGGAGCCTGCGCACGTTGCCCAGGGTGCAGGGGTGGTAAGCACCCAGCACGGGGCCGAGAGGTCGCGCCAGGGCCACCGCCTCGTCGATGCATTCCTTGTAGACGTCGTAGCCGAGCAGGTTGACGCCGTAGGAGCCGGTCAGGTCGTAGAAGAGGTTGCCGTCGAGGTCCTCGACGGTCACGCCGGAAGAGGACTTGAGGAAGCTGCCCAATTTCAGGTGCTCGCGCAGGTAGGCGCTGTACTGAAAGGGCACCCGGTAGCGACCGGTGAATTTCAGGTCGGAGATGCCCTCCCGGGCCTCAGCCGACATCTCGGCACTGCGGGCGTAGCGACTGGCGTAGAGAGCCGACATGCGCTCGAAGGCGGCGCGTCTCTGTGCGCACACCGCAGGGGGGGCGTCGTCGGAGCCAAAGAAGCGCTGCTCGTCGAAGGCATAGCCTGGAATCAGCTTGGCGATCCGCTTGGCCATCCGCGAGTGCCCCGTCAGCGAGCCGTGCTTGGCCCGCGAGAGCTGCAGGCGCAGGGCGGCCTTCGGCAGGCCCCAGGCCAGCGCGCCGAGCGCCAGCACCGAGAGAACGATCGATTCATCCATGTTGGTTTTCCTTGGTCTCCTCTTCTTTTTATCAGCCGCAGTTGACAAGCCCATGAACGTTTCCGCCTGGCGTCGATTCCTCCAGCAAGAGGATCTGAACTTTCTCCTGACCAACCGCTTGCCGCGGCAGTGGCTGACCCGATGGATGGGGCGCTTCAGTCAGATCCGCCATCCGCTGGTCTGTCGGGCATCGATCGCCGTGTGGCGGCTGTTCACGGATCTCGACCTCGGCGACGCCCGCACCCAGCGCTTCGCCAGCCTGCACGAATGCTTCACGCGACAACTGCGCGACGGCGCCCGTCCCATCGACCCCGACCCCGACTGCCTGACCAGTCCGTGTGACGGCATCGTGGGCGCCTGCGGGCCGGTCGAGGGGCAGCAGGTCTTCCAAGCCAAGGGGTTTCCTTATGCCATGTCCGAGCTCTTCGGTTCCAGCCAGGACACCCGCCCCTTCGAGGACGGTGTGTTCGTGACGCTTCGGCTCACGTCAAGCATGTACCACCGTTTCCACGCACCGCACGATGGCGAGGTCGAGCATGTGACCTACCTCAGTGGCGACACCTGGAACGTCAACCCGATCGCCCTCAAGCGTGTGGAGCGACTGTTCTGTCGCAACGAGCGAGCCGTGCTGAGGATGCGGCTGACCCGAGGCGGTCACCCCGTGGCGCTGGTGCCGGTGGCCGCTATCCTCGTGGCCAGCATCCGGCTGCACTTTCTCGATGTGCTGCTGCATCTGCGCTACCGCGGCCCCCATGAAATTCCTTGTCGGGCGGGCTTTGACAAGGGTCAGGAGATGGGGTGGTTCCAGCACGGATCGACCATCATCGTCTTCGCGCCCCGGGGGTTTGATCTCTGCGAGGGGATTGGACCGGGCAGCTCTGTGCGCATGGGTCAGGCACTGCTGCGACTCCCACCCGAGCCGCCCGAGCCATCCACGCCGGGCCTCAGGAATTCGCCCGACGCTTGAGCCAGCGCATCAGCGCACCCACCGCGGGCAGCTTCTCGTAGAGCTCCTCGGCCGCGTCCCAGTAGTCGCGGTGCAGGGCGATGCGGCCGTCGGCGGCGAACTTCAGGTGCGA
>CAISYQ010000363.1 GCA_903889735.1 uncultured Methylibium sp. | reverse complement strand
CCCTGGGCGTGACCATGCAATTGCCCGAGGGCGACCGCTACAGCATGGACAAGGAGCGCATGCTCAGCACCATCGCCGTGCTGTTTGGCGGGCGCATCGCCGAGGAGGTGTTCATGCACCAGATGACCACCGGCGCCTCCAACGACTTCGAGCGCGCCACGCAGATCGCCCGCGACATGGTGACCCGCTACGGCATGACCGACGAACTCGGCCCCATGGTCTACGCGGAGAACGAAGGCGAGGTGTTCCTGGGACGCTCGGTCACCAAGACGACCACCATGTCCGAAGAGACGATGCGCAAGGTCGATGCAGTGATCCGCCGCATCATCGACGAGCAGTACGTGACCGCGCGCAAGCTGATCGAGGGCAACCAGGAAAAAATGCACGCGATGGCCAAGGCCTTGCTCGAGTGGGAAACCATCGACAGCGAGCAAATCGAGGACATCATGACCGGCAAGCTGCCGCGGCCGCCCAAGGACTGGACCGCGGCCAGCGCCGCCGGGGTCAATGGCGGCTCGGGTGGCGGTGCCGCACCAGGTGTCAGTGCGGGCAGCGCCCCGGCCGCCGTCTGAGGCGACCCGGTCCGACACTCTGCAGCGGGGCTTCGGCCCCGCTTTGATTTGCCGCGGCGAAACCCACAATGCACTGGCACACCACGCGATTTCGGATCGATCTCTCCCGTCCGCAGGTGATGGGCATCGTCAACCTGACACCCGATTCCTTCTCGGACGGCGGGCTTCATGCCGGCGTGAAGAGCGCCCTGGCGCATTGCGAACGGCTGCTCGAGGAGGGCGCTGACATCCTCGACATTGGCGGTGAATCCACCCGTCCTGGCGCCGAGCCGGTGCCGCTGGAGGAGGAGCTCGCTCGTGTGCTGCCGGTCCTGCGCGAGGCCGTGAAGCTGGGCGTGCCGGTGTCGCTGGACAGCTACAAGGCTGAGGTGATGGGCGCAGCGCTCGATCTGGGTGTGGACATCGTCAACGACATCAAGGCCCTGCGCGAACCCGGTGCGCTGCAGCGGGTGTCCGCTCACCCGGACTGCGGCGTGTGCCTGATGCACATGCGAGGCATGGAGCCGCGCACGATGCAGGATGGCGATCCGGCCTACGGTGATGTCGTGCAAGAGGTCGCCGAGTTCCTGCGCGGACGGGTCGATGCGCTGCGAGAGGCGGGCGTGGCGGATGCGCGCATCACGCTCGATCCCGGCATCGGTTTTGGCAAGCGCACCGAGCACAACGTCGCACTCTTGGCTCGTCAGGATGAACTCCTCTCGCTGGGTCTGCCGATCTTGGCGGGCTGGTCGCGCAAGGGCACCCTGGGTCAGCTCACCGGCCGCGCGGCGGGCGAGCGCTTGGTGGCCAGCGTGGCCGCCGCACTGGCCGCAGTGCAGCGGGGCGCGCGCATCGTGAGGGTCCACGATGTGGGCGCCACCGTCGATGCGATGAAAATCTGGCGGGCGGCCGGGCTGACCGGCTGAGTCCCAAGACCGTACTTTCGGGCGGAACCTTCAGACCGGTACTTCTGGCCGGCCTTCAAGCAGACAATTTGCGCCACATGTCCTGGCGTCCAGGCCAAAGTCGCCTCGGTCGCACTTCGCGCCCCACCATTGACTTTTCCCCGGGTCTTCATTCCCATGACCAGACGCTATTTCGGCACCGACGGCATCCGTGGCACGGTCGGTCAGGCACCCATCACGCCCGATTTCATGCTCCGCCTCGGTCACGCCGTGGGCCGCGTGTTGAAGACGCAGGAACCCTCGCCCACCGTGCTGATTGGCAAGGACACACGGATCTCCGGCTACATGCTGGAGTCGGCGCTCGAGGCCGGGTTCGCCTCGGCCGGTGTGAATGTGCTCCTGACTGGGCCCCTGCCAACCCCGGGCGTGGCCTACCTGACGCGCGCGCTGCGCCTGAGCCTGGGCGTGGTGATCAGCGCCTCGCACAACCCCTTTGAGGACAACGGTATCAAGTTTTTCTCCGCCCGCGGCGAGAAGCTGCCCGACCGGTGGGAGCAGCAGGTCGAGGCGGCGCTGGAGGAGACGCCCCAGTGGTCCGATTCGCAGGGGCTCGGCAAGGCACGGCGGCTTGACGATGCGCAGGGCCGCTATGTGGAGTTCTGCAAGAGCACGGTCACGGGTGAGCTGACGCTCAAGGGCCTGAAGCTCGTGGTCGATGGGGCGCATGGCGCGGGCTACCAGGTGGCGCCCAAGGTGTTCCATGAGCTGGGCGCCGAGGTCGTGGCCATCGGCTGCAGCCCCGACGGTCTCAACATCAACGCCGGATTCGGTGCCACGCACCCCGAGGCCCTGGTGCAGGCGGTCCAGACCCACCGCGCCGACTACGGCATTGCCCTCGATGGCGACGCCGACCGGCTTCAACTGGTCGATGCCGCCGGCCGGCTCTACAACGGCGACGAGTTGTTGTTCCTGATCGCCGCCGACCGGCTGGCGCAAGGCCGTTCAGTGCCCGGCGTGGTCGGCACGCTGATGACCAATCTGGCCGTCGAGCAGGCGCTGCGGGCCCGCGGCATGGAATTCGTGCGTGCCAAGGTGGGGGACCGCTATGTGCTGGAGGAGCTGGTCGCGCGCGGCTGGCAACTCGGGGGCGAGGGCTCTGGCCACCTGATTGCGCTCGATTGCCACACCACCGGCGATGGCCTGGTCAGTGCGTTGCAGGTGCTGCAGGCGGTGGTACGCAGTGGGCACAGCCTGGCGCATGCCCTGTCGACTGTGCAGCTGTTCCCGCAAGTCCTGGTGAATGTCCGGTTGCGTGCCGGCCAAGACTGGCAGGCCAGCCCGGGTCTGGCCGAGGCGCAACAGTCGGTTCTGGCTGAATTGGGCGACCGTGGCCGCTTGCTGATCCGGCCCTCGGGTACCGAGCCCCTGGTGAGGGTGATGGTCGAGGCCGCAGATGGCGCCCTTGCTCGCCGCTGTGCCGAGCGTCTGGCGGACGTGCTGCGGTAAAACTGAGGGCGGTGGCCGCTCGGGACCGGGTCGGCCGCCCAGGGACCGTTGGGACTTGCCGCCCGGCGCTCATCGGCGCGCGGAGCGGCAAGCCCCTTGAGCTCATTTCTTGGGAGCAGGCGGCAGCAGCACTCGGTCGATCACGTGCACCACGCCATTGCTGGCCGGTACATCGGCCTGGGTCACCAAGGCTTCCTCGACGGTGACGAAGGTGCCGGCCTTGGCCAGCGTCAAGTCCGATCCTTGTGAGGTCTTGAGCTTGCCGTCCTTGACATCGGCGGCCATCAGCTTGCCTGGCAGCACGTGGTACCCCAGCACGGCCTTGAGCTGGGCGGGATCCTTGGCGAGCATGTCCAGGGTCTTGGCCGGAACCGCCTTGAAGGCGGCGTCGGTGGGTGCGAACACCGTGAAGGGACCTGCAGACCGCAGCGTCTCAGCGAGCCCGGCCTCGCCGATCAGGCGGCTCAGCGTGGACAACTCCGGGGTGGCAGCGGCCACATCGGCGATCGTCCGGGGGGCGGGCGTCGAGGCGCAACCCATCAGGCTCAGCATGGCCACGGCCGCCGGCAGCAGCATCCAGTTGCGTTTTCTCATGGGAAGTTCTCCTTGATTGGTGAGGGGGGCCAAGGTATTGGCAATGACTGAGGGCAACGATAGAAGGGCTCTGTGACGAATCGATGACTCTGGGGTGAATTCGTTGTCACAAACGAATTTGAAGATGACAGGGTCGTACGCCGACCCGATGTATTTCATGGGGCTGTCACAAACCCTGCCTAGAGTCCGTGTTGTGCATTCAATTTGCCCTGAAAGGACCTCTCGATGAATCTCCCCATCTTCCGCGGTACGCTGACATTTTTCGCGTTGACCGGACTCAACAGCTTGGCCTTGGCCCAGGATGTCACGGGCGCTGGCGCCACCTTCCCCGCACCGATCTACGCCAAGTGGGCCGACGCCTACAACAAGGCGACCGGCGTGCGCATCAACTACCAATCGGTTGGATCCGGTGCCGGTATCAAGCAGATCAAGGCCAAGACGGTCGACTTCGGGGCCACCGACATGCCCCTGAAGGACGAGGAGCTCTCCAAGGAGGGGATGGTCCAGTTCCCGACCGTCATCGGCGGCGTCGTGCCGGTCGTCAACATCAAGGGTGTGGCCCCGGGGCAGATGAAGATCACCGGCGCCGTGCTCGGTGACATCTACCTGGGCAAGATCACCAAGTGGAACGATCCCGCCCTGGTAGCGCTGAACCCTGGCGTGCCGTTGCCGGACAACGCCATCGCGGTGGTTCGCCGTGCGGACGGCTCGGGCACGACCTTCATCTTCACCAACTACCTCTCGAAGGTGAATGCCGAATGGAAGGCCAAGGCGGGTGAGGGCACCGCCGTCAACTGGCCGACCGGGGCGGGCGGTAAGGGCAACGAGGGCGTGTCGGCCTTCGTTCAGCGGTTGCCGAATTCGATCGGCTACGTCGAGTACGCCTATGCCAAGCAGAACAAGATGACCTATCTGCTTCTGAAGAACCAGGCCGGGGAGTTCGTTCCTCCGAGCGATGGGGCGTTCAAGGCCGCCGCCGCCGGCGCCGACTGGTCCAAGAGTTTCTTTCAGATCCTTACCGAGCAGCCGGGCAAGGACAGCTGGCCCGTCACCGGAGCGACCTACATCCTGATGTTCAAGTCGCAGGACAAGCCGGCCAGCGCAGCCAACTCGCTCAAGTTCTTTGACTGGGCGTACGCCAACGGCGACAAGATGGCCGACGACCTCGACTACGTGCCGCTGCCTGACAGCGTCAAGCAGCTGATCCGCAAGCAATGGGCCGACAACATCAAGGACGCCGCCGGCAAGGCGATCACCTACCGCTGAGTCGGGGGCTGCCACGGGGCGGCGGCCATCATCCACGCTGAACTGTGGGGCGCCGTCCCAGCGCCCCCTCACTCTGTTGAAGAGGAGCCATGACGTGGCCGCTACACTGCCTGCCTCCCCGTACCGCGACGACGAAAAAATGGAACGTTCGGCACCACACAGCGGTCCGCCGGGGAGGCGTCAAAGCCTGCCCTGGGCTGATTCGGTCTTCTCGTTCCTGACCCACGCGGCCGCCTGGTTCACCCTGGCTTTGCTGGCGGCGATCATCGCGTCGCTGGTCTTCGGTGCGGCACCGGCAATCGAGAAATTCGGGCTCGGTTTTCTCTGGAACAGCGAGTGGGATCCGGTCCAGGAGAAGTTTGGCGGGCTGGTGATGATCTACGGCACGCTGATGACATCCTTCATCGCGCTGGCGATCGCGGTGCCGGTGAGTTTCGGCATCGCGCTCTTCCTCACCGAGCTGTCCCCGTCATGGCTGCGCCGGCCGCTCGGCACGGCGATCGAGTTGCTGGCGGCCGTGCCGTCCATCGTCTACGGGATGTGGGGTCTGCTCGTGTTCAGCCCCATCCTCTCGCGCTTCGTTCAGGAGCCTCTGCAGGCGGCCTTCAGCAATGTGCCGCTGTTGGGAACTTTGTTCTCTGGCCCCCCCGTAGGTATCGGTCTGCTGTCGGCCGGCATCATCCTGGCGATCATGGTGATTCCCTTCATTGCGGCGGTCATGCGCGATGTCTTCGAGGTCACGCCCCCGATGCTCAAGGAGTCGGCCTATGCGCTGGGCTCCACGACCTGGGAGGTGATGTGGAAGGTGGTGTTGCCTTACACCAAGACGGGCGTGGTCGGCGGCATCATGCTCGGGCTCGGTCGCGCCTTGGGGGAGACGATGGCGGTCACTTTCGTCATCGGCAACTTCAACCAGCTCGATTCGCTGTCACTGTTCACCGCCGCCAACAGCATCACGTCCGCACTGGCCAATGAGTTCGCCGAGGCCGGTGAAGGGCTGCACCAGGCGTCACTGATCTACCTGGGACTGGTGCTTTTCTTCATCACCTTCGTGGTGCTGGCCTTGTCCAAGCTGCTGCTCTCGCAGCTGAAGAAGAGCGAAGGGAGCCACGCATGAGCGCTGCATCCCTGTCGCCCGAGCGCGCCGCAGCGATCAGTTCGCGGGTGCGCCTGCACGCCCGGCGCAAGCGGGTCAATGCGGTGGCGCTGGCGCTGTCGCTGGCGGCCATGGCCTTCGGGCTGGTCTGGCTGGTCTGGATCTTGTTCGAGACGGTGCGCCTGGGACTTGGTGGCATTGCACTCTCCTTGTTCACCGAGATGACGCCACCGCCCCAAGCGGAGACCGGCGGGCTTGCCAATGCCATTTTCGGCTCCCTCGTGATGGTCTCGCTCTCCACGCTGCTGGGCACGCCCATCGGCATCCTGGCGGGCATCTACCTGGCGGAGTACGGCCAGAAGACCTTGCTCGGCAGTGCCACCCGCTTCATCAATGACATCCTGCTGTCCGCCCCTTCGATCGTGATCGGGCTGTTCATCTACGCGGCGGTGGTGGCGCAGGTCAAGAGCTTCTCGGGGTTCGCCGGCATCCTGGCGCTCGCGCTGATCGTGATTCCGGTGGTGATCCGCACCACCGAGAACATGCTCAGCCTCATTCCCAACGCACTCCGGGAGGCGGCCTACGCCCTGGGCACGCCGAAGTGGCGGGTCGTTCTCACCGTGACGCTCAAGGCCGCGCGAGCTGGGGTGATCACCGGGATCCTGCTGGCATTGGCCCGCATCGCGGGCGAGACGGCGCCGCTGCTCTTCACCGCGCTGTCCAACCAGTTCTGGACTTCCGACCTGAGCCGACCGATGGCGAGTCTGCCGGTCACGATCTTCAAGTTCGCCATGAGCCCCTACGAGAACTGGCAAAAGCTCGCCTGGGCGGGTGTGTTCCTGATCACCTTTGGCGTGCTGATGCTCAACATCCTGGCCCGCGTGCTGTTCCGAAACAAGCAATGACCACCCAATCACTGACCGGGAGCGCCTGATGGATGCAAAAGTCGAACTCGCAGCCACCGACAAAGTCAAGCTTTCGGTGCGCAACCTCAATTTTTACTACGGCAGCTTTCACGCGCTGAAGAACATCAACCTCGACATCCCCGAGGGCAAGGTCACGGCCTTCATCGGACCCTCGGGCTGCGGCAAGTCGACGCTGCTGCGCACCTTCAACCGGATGTTCGAGCTCTATCCGGAGCAGCGCGCCGAGGGCGAGATCCTGATGGACGGCGACAACCTGCTGACCTCCAAGGAGGACATCTCCCTGATCCGCGCCCGGATCGGCATGGTCTTCCAGAAACCAACGCCCTTCCCGATGTCGATCTACGACAACATCGCCTTCGGGGTGAAGCTCTTCGAGACCTTGCCGCGCTCCGAGATGGACGAGCGGGTCGAGTGGGCGCTCAAGAAGGCGGCGCTCTGGAACGAGGTCAAGGACAAGCTGCAACAGAGCGTCTCGGGCCTTTCGGGCGGGCAGCAGCAGCGCCTGTGCATCGCACGCGGGATCGCGATCAAGCCCGAGGTGCTGCTGCTCGATGAGCCCTGCTCGGCCCTGGATCCCATCTCCACCGGAAAGATCGAGGAGCTGATCCACGAGCTCAAGAACGACTACACGGTGGTCATCGTGACGCACAACATGCAGCAGGCGGCGCGTTGCTCCGATTTCACGGCCTACATGTACCTGGGCGACCTGATCGAATTCGGCCCGACCTCGGAGCTGTTCATGAAGCCCAAGCGCAAGGACACCGAGGACTACATCACGGGCCGTTTCGGCTGAGGTCGCCAACAGCCCCAGGGCCCATGAGCCAAGCAATCGCCCCCACCATGCTGACGCATGGCGCAGCCAGGCAGTGAACGGAGCAAACGACATGACCGACAAGCACCTCTCCACCCAGTTCGACGCTGAACTCAGCGGGATTTCCACGCGGGTTCTCGAGATGGGTGGACTGGTCGAGGCGCAGGTGGCGCTGGCCATCTTTGCCCTGACCAATTTCAGCAGCGAAACCGCTGTGGAAGTGATCGCTCAGGAGGCGAGGGTCAACCAGATGGAGATCGAGATCGACCGCGATCTCTCCAGCATCATTGCCAGGCGGCAGCCCACCGCGCGCGACCTGCGGCTCCTCATTGCCGTGAGCAAGACGATCGGCAACCTGGAGCGCGTGGGGGACGAGGCCGCGCGCATTGCCCGCGTGGTGCAGCGGCTCGACAGCATCGGTATGTCCAGCCGCTTGAGGCTGCCGGTCTCTGACGTGAGTTTTGGGGCCGGCCTGGCGACCGCATCGCTGCGCAAGTCGCTCGATGCCTTCGCGCGGCTCGACATCGAGAAAGCCGTCGAGGTGATCAAGCAGGACAACCTGATCGACCAGGAGTTCGACGGCCTGCTGCGCAAGCTGATCACCTACATGATGGAAGATCCGCGCACCATCTCGGCCAGCATTGACCTCGTGTTCGTGGCCAAGGCGATCGAGCGGGTGGGTGATCACGCCAAGAACCTGGCCGAGCAGACCATCTACATCGTCAAGGGCACCGACGTGCGCCACAACACGCTGGAATCCGTTGAGTCCTTGGTCAGGTGATGAGGCCGATACAGCAATCCGCGAGGGAGCTTGCATGAGCCGCGTGCTGGTGGTGGAGGACGAGTCGGCGATCGCCGAACTCATATCGATCAACCTGCGGCATGCCGGCCATGAAGTCAGCGTGGCCGACCGTGCCGAGCAGGCGCAGCAGGAGGTGGATCGGGTGCTGCCCGATCTGGTGATCCTCGACTGGATGTTGCCCGGGCAATCGGGGCTGGCACTGGCCAAGCGCTGGCGCGGCGAGGCCCGCACCCGTGAGCTGCCCATCATCATGCTGACCGCGCGTGCCGAGGAGTCCGACAAGGTCTCCGGGCTCGATGCCGGCGCCGACGACTACCTGACCAAACCCTTCTCCACCCATGAGCTGATGGCGCGGATCCGTGCGGTTCTGCGCCGCAAAGCGCCCGAGGCTCTCGACAGCGTGGTGGAGCTCGGTGCCCTGCGGCTCGACCCGGCCACCCGGCGTGTCGGTGGTGGCGGCGGGGAGGTCAAGATCGGTCCGACCGAGTTCCGCCTCCTGCATTTCTTGATGACCCACCCCGAGCGCGTGCATTCGCGCTCCCAGCTGCTCGACCGCGTCTGGGGTGACCATGTCTTCATCGAGGAGCGCACGGTCGATGTGCATGTCAAGCGCTTGCGCGAGGCCCTGCTGCCGGTCGGTTGCTCGGCCATGATCGAGACGGTGCGCGGCGTCGGCTACCGACTCACGCAGCAGGTGCTGGTGGCACCGGTCGATCCGAACTGAGAGCGTCCAGGGGACTCTTTCCAATGAGCTGGTTGTTCCCCCGACTCCTTGCCGGCCTGGTGACCATGGTCCTGGGAGGTCTGCTCGGCTACGCTTTTGGCCTGCCCATCCATGCGCCGGTCATCGTGGGGCTGATGGGCGGCATCGTGGCCGTCGGTGCGCTGGCGACTCGTGACACCCTGCGCGGTGTGCGCCTGATCGACTGGCTCCACGGCCCGCAGTCCAGCGACGCGCCCCGGGACGCCGGGTTTTGGGGCGAGATCGGCTACCGGGTCGAACGCAGCCTGCGCGCCTGCGAGCGCGAGCGCGTGCGGGAGCGCGCTCGGCTACAGCAGTTTCTCGAGGCCATCGAGGCATCGCCCAACGGGGTGCTGATGCTCGACCCGCAGGACCGCATCGATTGGTGCAATTCGGTGGCCGCGTCGCACTTCGGGCTTGACCCCCAGCGCGATCGGCTGCAGCGGATCACCAACCTGGTGCGCTCGCCGGCGTTTGTGGCTTATCTCCAGGCGGGAAATTTCCAGGAGCCCGTCCAGTTCAGCGATCCGCGCGGCATGGGCATGCTGAGCGTGCTGGTGCGCGAATATGGCGAGGGCATGAGGCTGGTGCTCTCGAAGGACATCACCGAGCGGGAGCGTGCCGATGCCATGCGCCGGGACTTCGTCGCCAACGTGTCGCACGAGATCCGCACGCCGCTGACGGTGGTTGCCGGTTTCGTCGAGACCATGGCCTCCTTGCCGCTGACGGAGACCGAGCGCAAACGGGTCCTGGTGCTGATGGAGCAGCAAACCAGCCGCATGCAGACGCTGGTGAGCGACCTGCTCACGCTGGCCCAGTTGGAAGGCAGTCCGCGGCCCGCTTCTGACCGCTGGATGCCGGTCTCGAAGCTTCTGCGCCAGGTCGAGACGGATGCGCGCACCCTGTCCCGGGGCCGCCACAGCATCACCCTTTCGACCGAAACCGGCACTGAGATCGCCGGCGCCGAGGTGGAGGTGTTGAGCGCGATGGGCAATCTGGTGGGCAACGCGGTGCGCTACACCCCCGACGGCGGCACGATCGACATTGGATGGCGTCGCCTGGGGGATGGTTGCGGCGAGTTCTCGGTCAGAGACACCGGGCTCGGGATCGAGCCGGAGCACATCCCGCGGCTTACCGAGCGCTTCTACCGCGTAGACGGCAGCCGCTCGCGTGACACGGGAGGCACGGGACTCGGACTGTCCATCGTCAAGCATGTGGTGCAGCGCCACGGGGGCGAGCTCACCATCGAGAGCGAGCCCGGTAAGGGCTCGCGGTTCAGGGCAGTCTTCCCTGCGGCGCGGGTGCGCTATGTCGAGCCCGGGTCGGATCTCGATTCAACCGCGGCCCCGCGGCCTGTGGATCAAGGCGGCGCCGAGGCCCGCTGAAGCAGCAAGCCCAGCAGCCCGCAGACCAGTACCAGCGCCAGCCCGTTGGCCAGCCAGAAGGCGGCGGGGCCCGAGAGCGCTGCGGGCCAGCCGGGAGGCGGCGAGAACGCCAGCCAACTGCCACCCGCCAAACCCACGCCCCACAGGCCGACGGCGTACACCACCGCCGGCAGCAGGGCGATCCTGTAGGCGCGCAGCGCGAAGGACAGCACGCATTGGACAGCGTCAGCCAACTGGGCCGCAGCGACAAACAGGATCAGGTGCCGCGCCACGGCCTGGACCGCGGCGTCGGGGCTGTAGAGCGCTGCGATCGGCGCTCGCAGCGCCAGCATCGCCAGGCTGGCCATTGCCACCACGGCCAGCGCCAGCGTCAGTCCCTCTCGACCTACACGCCGCGCCAGCTCAGGGTTATCCGCACCCAGGGCCTGGGAGGTCAAGGCCGCGGTGGCGATGCCGATCGACAGCGGCAGCATGTAGATCACGCTGGCCACGTTGGCGACGATCTGATGACCGGCCAGCGGCGCGGTGCCCATGCGGGCGATGAAGACGGCCATCAGCGTGAAGCCGGTCACCTCGAAGAACAGCGCCGCACCGCTGGGCAGGCCCAGGCGCAACAGCTCACGCTGTGATGCCCATTGCAAAGGTGGCCAGTCCTCCAGCAGCCGCAGGGCCCGATAGGCCGGGTGACGAGCCAGCATGGCCAGCGCCACCGCCGCCAGCGACCATTGCACGATCACGGTCGCGATCGCGCAGCCCTCGACACCCAGCGCCGGCACGCCGGCGCCGCCGAAGATCAGCCAGGCGTTCAGTGGCAGCTTCAGGGCCAGGGCGGTGATCTGCAGCAGGGTCACCAGCAGGGGCCTCGAGAGACCCTGGTTCAGGCCGCTGTAGGCGCGAAACAGCAAGCCTGCCGGCATGGACCAAGCCAGCCAACCGAGGTAGACCTCCACGCGTGCCGTCACAGCCGCGTCGGCTTGAGCGAGCGCCAACAACGGCGCCGGGAACCACAGCAGTGCCATGCCGGGCAGAGCGATCCACAGAGAGAGCCAGACACCCTGCTGGAAGGCTCTGCGGACGCCCTCGGTGTCACCCGCGCCGTGGTGGTGGCCGACGACCGGGATCAAGGCCTGCATCACGCCACTCAGCGCAATGTAGACCCCGATATAGAAGGCGGCACCGATGGCCAGGGCCGCCAGATCGGCGCTGTCGTGGCGGCCCGTCATCACCGTGTCGGCCACCGCGTACCCGATCACGGCGACCTGCCCAACCAGGATGGATGCGGCGTGTCGTGCGATCCTGACCAGGATCGACCGGTCGGCGGCCGGAATGGGGGGCGGGACCAACGCGTCAGCGCGCAGAGCCTGCGCCGCCTTCGCTGTCAGGCTGCTCGCGGCTTGCTCGGCGGTACACCGCGATCTGCTCATCCCGCTCGGTCGGCCGTCGCTCGCGGGCGAGCAGCGTCCAGCCGGGCAGCGCCAGAGCGGCGGTGGGTACGCGGGTGCGGGTCGCGACCAGCAGATGATCACAACCGGCGGGCGCCAGGTTGGATGACGTCGCCAGCATCCGCCAGCCGCCGTGGAATTCCATCGCTGCGAGCTTGGCGCGTGGCAGGCCCTTGGCCACCACACAGGCTCCGGGTGGCACATGCACGGCGACACGCGCCACCAGCGGGCGCAGACTGCGCGCGTAATCCAGGACGGGCAGCAGCAGTGTCAGCGACAGCAGCCAACACAGCGTGAGCCCGCAGGCCGGCAGCACCAGGCTCTTCCAGAGCGCGCTGCGATGGCGGCCGGTTCGCCATCTCACCAGCAGCAGCCAGGCAAGTGTGCCCGCCACCGCGACGCCGAGACCCAACGCCGAGAAGCCACCCGGATAGCCAGGGGCCAGCTTCATCACGTTGGCGGCCGGCTTGGCCGGCACGCCCAGCTGCAGCGACGCATAGATGACCCAGATCGCCACCGCCCCGAGCGTGAAGAACCCGACCGAGAACCAGTCGATCGCCGCGGCCACACTGCGCTGAAGGGTGGGCAAGGCAAAGGCCGCCAGCACGGCCAGCGGGGGCAGGGCCAGCATCAGCACGCGGTCCGAGGCCTCCATGCCGGCGCAAGCCAGGACCGCCACCAGCGCGGCCGAGCCTGGGACGGCGATATGGCGGTGCTGCAGGTGCCTGCGCCAGCGCCACAGGGTCCAGCCCGCCAGCGCCCAGGCCGGCCAGGTGAACCAGCCCAACAGTTGCACCAGTTGCATCAGGTCGTCGGGGGCCGAGAGGCGCCAGGACCAGGTGCCCAGACTCCAGGCCGCCCAGGCAGCCGCCGCAGCGGCCGCAGCGAGCCACCCCGAGAAGCCACGCGCCAGCGGGTAGCTGGACCGCAGGCTGATCACCCCACCCGTGGCGGCGAGCACCAAACCGAGGGAAGGCGCTCCGCTGGCGGCCAGCATGGGCAAGGCCACCAGGATGGCCAGCCTCGATGGCCAGCGCGCCCAGGCACTGGAGGCCACCGCGTAAACGTAGAGCGATACGGCAAACAGTTGCGCCAGGTCCGGGGTCGTCTCATGGCCCAGTTGCAGCAAGCCGAGCGATGCGATCAAGGCGAGCAGGGCACCATCGGCAATGGCCCGCGCGTAGTCTGCGGGCTGCGCCTCACCGCCGAAGGCGAAGGGCAGGGGCTGCGCTGCGGCGGTGCGGGCGAGGTGGTAGCAGCCATACCAGGTGCATGCCAGCACGCCTGCCAACAACAGGGCAAAGGGGATGCGCGCCGCCAAAGCCGGGTCGAGCATCAGCCCGAAGAGGTGGATTGCGGCGGCCCCCAGCCAATAGGGCAGGAGCGCCCCGTCGGCCCCGAGCCCGGCGATCTGCGGGGCGAAGAGGTCACCGCCCCGGGCCAGGTCGAGCATGTAGCCGAAGGCGGTGATGTCGGCATTGCGCCAGGGATCCCGGCCGAACAGTCCCGGCAAGACGTAGGCCGCACAGAGCAACAACAGCGCCGCGCGCGGCAGGCGCTGGGCGGCGCGTGAGGCAACGAGGGCGGGGGTGGGCTGCTGCGGGGTCACGGACGCGATGATGCCTTCAGTCGGCGGGATGGGTTGACCAGATCTGCTGAAGAGGCGGGATGGCGACCTTGTCGCCGTCTTGCTGGACCTCGACCATCCGCTGCATTCAAATCGGGATCCGCTTGCGGATCTGCCAATAAAAAAGGCAGCCTCAGCTGCCTTTTTGGTGACCGAGTCAGCTCACTTCTTCATGCCGACATGGGCGAACTTGTTGCGGAATTTCTCGACGCGACCGCCGAGCGAGTCGATGCTCTTCTGCGTGCCGGTGTAAAACGGGTGCGACTCGCTGGTCGACTCGAGCTTGATGAGCGGCAGTTCACGGCCGTCGTCCATCTTCACGGTTTCGCGGGCCTGCGCCGTGGAGCGCGTGACGAATTTGAAGCCGTTGGAGAGGTCCACGAAGCAGATTTCGCGGTAATTGGGGTGAATGCCGTCTTTCATCTCAGGTCCTTTGCCGTTGTCGTCAGGGGAGCCACGCTGCATGAATCAGCGCACTTTCCGCAGGAATCGCTGTTGCGAAGCCCTAAATTATGTCACGAGGAGGCGGTTCAGCCGCCTCGCCGCATCATGTCGAAGAAGTCGTGATTGGTCTTGGTGGCCTTCATCTTGTCGAGGATGAATTCCATCGCCTCGATCTCGTCCATGGAGTAGAGGAGCTTGCGCAGGATCCAGGTCTTCTGCAGGATCTCCGGCTTCAGCAGCAGCTCTTCGCGGCGGGTCCCGGACTTGTTGAGCAGGATGGACGGGTAGACCCGCTTCTCGGCCATGCGGCGGTCGAGGTGGATCTCGCAGTTGCCCGTGCCCTTGAATTCCTCGTAGATGACCTCGTCCATGCGGCTGCCGGTGTCCACCAGGGCCGTGCCGATGATGGTGAGCGAGCCGCCTTCCTCGATGTTGCGGGCGGCGCCGAAGAAGCGCTTCGGCCGTTGCAGTGCATTCGCATCCACGCCGCCAGTCAAGACCTTGCCGGAGGAGGGCAGGACATTGTTGTAGGCACGCGCCAAGCGTGTGATCGAGTCCAGCAGGATCACCACGTCCTTCTTGAGCTCCACCAGGCGTTTGGCGCGTTCGATCACCATCTCGGCCACCTGCACATGGCGGGCCGCCGGCTCGTCGAAGGTGGAGCTGATGACCTCGCCGCGCACGGTGCGCTGCATCTCGGTCACTTCCTCGGGACGCTCGTCCACCAGCAGGACGATCAGGTGGACCTCGGGGTAGTTGGCGATCAGCGCATGCGCCATGTTCTGCATCATCACCGTCTTGCCGCTCTTCGGGGCTGATACGAGCAGCGCGCGCTGGCCCTTGCCGAGCGGTGCGATCAGGTCGACGATCCGGCTGGTGATGTTTTCTTCTGACTTGACGTCGCGCTCGAGTCTGAACTGCTCTTTCGGGAAGAGCGGCGTCAGGTTCTCGAACATGATCTTCTGCTTGTTCTCCTCGGGCGTGATCCCGTTGACGATGTCAACCTTCACCAAGGCGAAATAGCGCTCGCCGTCCTTGGGCACGCGCACCTCGCCCTCGATCATGTCGCCCGTGTGGAGATTGAAGCGCCGGATCTGGCTGGGGCTGAGGTAGATGTCGTCGGTACTGGCCAGGTAGCTCGCGTCGGGCGAACGCAGGAAGCCGAAGCCGTCGGGCAGCACCTCGAGCACACCGTCCCCGAAGACCTGCTCGCCCTGCTTGGCGCGCTTCTTCATGATGGCGAACATCAGCTCCTGCTTGCGCATGCGGCTGCTGTTCTCGATCTCAAGCGTCTCGGCCGCCTTGATCAGTTCGGAAATGTGCTGCGCTTTGAGTTCGGATAAATGCATGTTGCGCACCTTGAGGTGCCTGCAAGGCGCCCATGACGGGTCGCCGGGTGGCCGGGCAAACAGATCCGGTCTTACCGGTCAGGCTTGCTCGTGCGGGGGGTCAGGCCGGAAGGTCGGCTGACGGTGAACCAAGTCGGGGGTGGGGGCGCGGGGATCATCCAACGAGCCTGTAGCTCGATGGGGCCTGGCGGCCGTTTACTTGTGAAGGTGGCGCGCGATACGCATCACCACCCTCATCTTGGCTGAATTATAGATGACCGTCGAGAAAGGCCGTCAACTGGGCTTTGGACAGTGCGCCCACCTTGGTCGCGGCCAGCTGACCGTCCTTGAACAACATCAGTGTGGGGATGCCACGGATGCCGAACTTGGCGGGGATGTCGCGGTTCTCATCGACGTTCATCTTGGCAACCTGCAGGCGGGTGCCGTAGGTCTGAGCGACTTCGTCCAGAAGGGGGGCGATCTGCTTGCAGGGGCCGCACCATTCGGCCCAGTAATCCACCAGCACCGGCATCGCGGCTTTCAGGACATCGTCATCGAACGATGCATCGGAGATATGTTTGATCAGATCGCTGGCCATCACGGGGTCCTTCGGCGGGGGTCTCTAGGGTTCCAGGAAAGAACACCAAGGCACAATGATTTTGACACAAGGCCCTGGCACGGCAGGGGGCCCCCCCTGTTGTGCAGTCTTCGCCGTGATTGAAGAGCGCCCCGAATTTCTCCTGCCTGCCGCTGCCGAAACCCTGCCTGCCGATCTGGAAGTCGCTGCTCTGTGGGCGGCGGTGGTGGACGCGGTGCAGCGGTTCATCGCCAAGGCGGGCGTTGGCGGGATGGACACCGTTGTGTTGCTGCCGTTTGCCCAATTG
>CAISYQ010000362.1 GCA_903889735.1 uncultured Methylibium sp. | reverse complement strand
AGTTCGAGACCGTTGAACACCTGCAGGTTCAAGCCGGTGGCCGTGACGATGACGTCGGCCTCCAGCTCGGCGCCGGACTTCAGCTTCAGGCCCTTGGGCGTGAAGCTCTCGATGTGGTCGGTGACGACCGAGGCGCGGTTGCTCTTCAGCGCCTCGAACAGGTCGGCGTCCGGCACCAGGCACAGGCGCTGGTCCCAGGGATTGTAGCTGGGGGTGAAGTGGGTCGCGACGTCATAGTCCGGGCCCATCTGCTCGCGGACCATGGCCACGAGACGCTCCTTGGTCTTCGCCGGGTTCTTCCGCGCCATGTTGTAGAACAGCATGCTGAGCAGCACGTTCTTCCAGCGCGTCACGCCGTAGGCCGCCATCGGCGACAGCTTGGTGCGCAGCCAGTTGGCCATCGAGTCCTCGGCCGGGCGCGACACGACGTAGGTCGGCGAGCGCTGCAGCATGGTCACGTGGGCGGCGTCGCGGGCCATCTCGGGCACCAGGGTCACGGCGGTCGCGCCGCTGCCGATGACGACGACCTTCTTGCCGGTGTAGTCGAGGTCGGCCGGCCACTTCTGCGGATGGACGATGGCGCCCTTGAAGCGGTCCATGCCGGCCCAGTCGGGGGTGTAGCCCTCGACGTAGCTGTAGTAGCCGCCGCACAGGAACAGGAAGTTGCAGGTGAAGGTCAGCGCCTCGCCGCCCTTCTCGACCTCGACGGTCCAGGCCGCGTCCTGCGTCGACCAGCTGGCGCGCTTGACCATGCAGCCGTAGCGGATGTGCTTGTCGATGCCGTAGTCGGCGGCGGTGTCCTTGACGTACTTCAGGATCGACGGGCCGTCGGCGATGGCCTTGGCGTTGGTCCAGGGCCGGAACGAATAGCCGAGCGTGTACATGTCCGAGTCCGAGCGGATGCCCGGGTAGCGGAACAGGTCCCAGGTGCCGCCCATGCTCTCGCGGCCCTCAAGGATCACGTAGCTGCGGTCCGGCGCCTTGTCCTGCAGGTGGTAGCCCGCGCCCACGCCCGACAGGCCCGCGCCCACGATCACCACGTCAAAATGCTCGGTCGCCATGCTGCGCCCTTGTTCTTGAGATTGAGAGTCATTCCCCAAGGTCATAGTGCCGGTCAAACGACTGTTTGTCTCCGATAAAGTGATCGGCGATCACTCTCCGCCCGGCGGTGTCCTTGGCGGGACCGGCCGTCTGTGATCGGATCAGGCAAACAGACCGCGGGGAGACGATGATGAACCAGGACGACTATCAGGCGCAGGACGCCACGGGGCTGGCCGCCCTGATCGCAGCGAAGGCGGTCAGCGCGGCCGAGGTGCTCGAGGCGGCGCTCACCCGGGCGGAGGCGGTCAATCCGACCCTCAACGCCATCATCCTGTCGCTGGAGGACCAGGCCCGGGCGCAGGTCGCGGCCGGAACGCCTGACGGCCCGCTCGGCGGCGTGCCGTGGCTGATCAAGGACATCAGCGCCCAGGTCGCCGGCACGCCGACCACCAGCGGCTCGCGGCTGTTCAGGGACAACGTCGCCGCCGCCGACAGCGCCATCGTCACGGCCT
>CAISYQ010000361.1 GCA_903889735.1 uncultured Methylibium sp. | reverse complement strand
GATGGGGTCTACACCTTCGAGACCAAATGAACCCACGAACGGCAACGGGGTCGGAACGGGACATATTCAAAATTCATGCGAATGATTAGAAAAGCGCTTCAAACCATTGTCATCACAGCGATTTGTTCGGCACATGCTGGCAGCTACGATGACTTCTTCAGGGCGGTGGTGCGGGACGATTCCCGCACCCTGCAGGCCCTGGTCGGCCGCGGGTTCGACCCGAATTCGGTCGACGAGGAGGGGCAGACCGGCCTGACCCGGGCACTGATGGTGGACTCCTTCGAGGCCGCCTTGCTCCTGGCCCGCTTGCCCACCACCGATGTGCGGCGGCGCAACCGCGCCGGCGAAACCGGCCTGATGGTGGCTGCGCTGAAGGGGCAGGTGGACATCTGCCGGGCCCTGCTGGAGCGCGGCGCCTCGGTGGATTCCGAGGGCTGGACCGCTTTGCACTACGCCGCTTCGGGCAATTCTCTGAGCGCGCTGAAGTTGCTACTGACCCGGGGAGCGGCGGTCGATGCGCGCGCACCGAACGGCCGCACGCCCTTGATGATGGCGGTGCTCCACGCCTCGGAGGAGGTGGCGGATGCGCTGCTGGCTGCGGGTGCCGACCCGGCGGCGCGCGACCGCGCCGAATATCGACCGGCCGACCTGGCCCGCCTGGCCGGGCGGGATTCCTATGCCCAGCGGCTCGAAGCCGCCGAAAAACAAGGGCGCAATCCCCGTTGATCCGGGCCGGGTTTGCCCGATTTGTGTCAGCGTGTTTCTGACACGCCGCATGGCGCTGGGCCGACTGTGCGCCCGAGCGCGGCCTGCCTACATTGGAGTCACTCCCAGCCAACCCCAGAGGTGACCCATGTTTTCAAGCCAAACCGCCGCCAACCCCTTCGCCCTGATGATGGACCCGGCCTCCGTGTTCCGTGCGCTGGAAACGTCTGACCGCCTGAGCCGCCTCCAGAGCCGCGTGTGCCGCCCGCTGGACAAGCCGCTGATCCCGCGGGTGGGTGGCGATGTGGCCGCCTACGACCGCGAGATCGACGCGACCGAGATGGACGGCGAGTGATCTGCCGCGCTTCAAAAGCGCGACGATGTATATTATGTCAACTTAAAGTGCTGACAGCTTCTCCAGTGAAGCCGTTGTTGCGGCTCTGACAACAAGTCAGACGCGCCGCACAGCCCGCCCTCATGGCGGCAGCAACTCAAGCTTCTGCAGGGGGCCGGCACCGCCCCAGAGCGGCAGGTATTCCACCCGTGACCAGGGCCCCAGGAAATTGCGGTAATTCGCATTGAAGAACAGCCCGCTTTGGCCACTGCTCAGCATGACGCGCGAGCGGCGCCGGTCGGCAAGGTCATAGAGGGCCCGCAGGCTGGGACCATGCTCGTCGAGGTAGAGCTCGCCGGTGACGGCATCGGGCTTGAGGCCTACGCGCGACACATTGACCGTGAAGGTGTCGCCCCCCATGGGCGTGCGCAGCTCGAACCAGCGCGCCAAGGGTGCCACCTTGCTGAAGGGCCGGTGCTCGGCGCGCGAGACATGGGCCTGGCCCCAGCGCCACTGCGACACATCCTTGCCCTGCAGGCCCTGCAACTCCGTCAGCGCCCGCCCCAGCGCCGCATTGGACTGGTCGGTGCAGCTCTCCAGGGCCGGGGTGCCTCGGTCATCGCACCAGCTCGCGTCGTTGCGCTCGAGCACGGCCTCCAGCGCGGGCCGAAAGCTGCGTTGGGACAGCTCGCGGTCGAACAAGGCCGCGCCCATGTCGTCGGTAAACACCCCGCGGGTGAGCTGTCGCACCCAGGCCCAGAAAATCAACGGCGCGGCACGCTCGCCCGACATCGTTCCCTCGAAACCCTCGAGCTCGCGCCGCGCAGCCGCCGCCAGCGGGTGGTCGCTGCGGGCCATGCGCAGCCAGGGCAACAGACGCTGCGTGGCGCCTGACAGCACATCCGACTGGATGGCCGCCAGACTGTCCAGGCTGTGCAGGGGCCGCGCTGCCAGCAGGCGTTCGATGCGTTGCTGCCGGTAAGGGGCTGCCCATTCACTGCCGATGAAATACGGGTACTGCGTGTCATGGGGACGCTGATTGGCGGTGGCGATCCAGCCCCGGGCCGGGTCCCGCTCCCGTGGCGTGGCCGAGTTGGGCACCCGGCCCACCCAGTCGTAGCGGGGATCCCAGCCCGGCGCGGGCACCAGACCACGCAGGTCGTTCTCGGGCTTGCGCAGGGGCACCCGCCCTGCCGTGACCATGGCGATCCGGTTCACGTCGGCGACCACCATGTTCTGCATCGGCGCCACGGTTTCGGCCGCGGCGGTGATGAACTCGTCGACCGAACGGGCCCGGTTGATGGCCAGACCCGCGTCGATGGAGGCGGCGGCATCGGCGTCGAGCGCGGTCCAGCGCAGTGCGATGGCATAGGCCGGCCGGCTGGCCGGCCCGGGGGACACGGGAGGGCCTTTCACACCGTGGTGGCCGGCGCGGGTGGAGGGGTCGGGCGGCGCGGCCTGTTGGGCCTGTTCAAGGTGCTGGGCCGGGTCGGTGTGATCGCTTGGAATGCCCTGACCAGTCTGTCCTGCGGCGACGATCTGGCCGACCAGGCCCTGCGCCACCCCCGGCGCGTCGGAGATGACCGGCCCGTGGCGGGTGCGGCGGGCGGTGAGCCGCACGTCGGCACCGCCCTTCACATGGATGGTCTCCTCGAAGGTCTCGAAACTGGCCCAGCCGCTCGGCGTCTCGTAGCGCCGCGGGTCGCCCGGATCGATGCGCTCCAGGTAGAGGTCCAGCACATCCGGGTTGGGGTTGGTGTAACCCCAGGCGACATGCTCGTTCTGACCGAGCACGACCAGCGGCAGGCCCGGCATGGTGGCGCCTGCCACCCGCAGACCCGGCGCCTCGATCCGGGCGAGGTACCAGAGCGCCGGCGCGCTGAGCTTCTGGTGCGGGTCATTCGCCAGCAGCGGCCGGCCGGTGACGCTGCGCGAGCCGGCAACCACCCAGTTGTTGGAGCCGGCGCCCTCCCCGCCGGTTTCCACGGCCCAGGGCAGGCCCGGTGCACCGAGCTGGGCGGTTGGCGCGGGAGCCGGCATCAGCGCAGAGGCAGACCCCAAAGCTGGCGCAGAACCAGGTGTCGAGCGAGGCACCGATCCAGGCACAGATCCAGGAACGGAAGCCGCCCGCGGCGGCGGGCTGCCCGCGGGGGCGGCCGCGGCACCGATGCCGAGCTGCCGGTAGAGCGCCCGGTAGTCTGCGGTGGCCAGCGGCTTCTCCCCGGGATAGGGCGGCAGCAGCTGCTGGATGCGTTCGACCGGCATCTGCAGCGCCAGCCGCATGCGCAGCAGCTCGCTCTGCCAGTTGCCGCCCAGGTCCCAGGCCATCATGGTGGACCAGGCGATGCTGTCCACCGGCGACCAGGCCTGCGGTGCCAGGCCCAGCAACACGAATTCCGGCGGCCGCGCCCGCAGGTGCGACTGCAGGTGGGCGTTGATGCCCGCGGCATAGGCGCTCAGCATCTGCCTCACGGCCGGGCTGGCCTGTTCCCATTGCTGCTCGGCCCGGCGCCTCACGCCCAGCGTGCGCAGGAAGCGGTCGGAATCGACCGCGCTGGGCCCGAAGGCCTCGGCCAGGCGTCCGGCGCCGATGCGCCGGTGGGTGTCGAGCTGCCAGAGGCGGTCCTGGGCATGGACGAAGCCCAGGCCGAACCAGGCGTCCTCGGGCGAGGCCGCGCGGATCGTGGGGATGCCCTGGCCATCCCGCTCGATCTCCACGCCAGCGCGCAGTCCCTGCACGGTCAGCCGTCCCTCGGTGACCGGCTGCACCAAGCGGGCGTAGAGGAGGACGGCAATCCCCCCGAGCAGCAGGGCGATGCCCAGCCCTTGCAGGAGCCGCACCAGGATGCGCACCGTTCTTGTCATGGTCCCTGCCCCGCCGCGCCCGCCCGACGCACAATCTGCCGCTTCTCCCGCACCGAGGTCCCCTGCCCCGCCCCATGAACATCATCATCCTGGACGACTATCAGGACGCGGTGCGCAAGCTGCCATGCTCCGCCCGGCTCGAAGGCTACCCCGCCAAGGTCTTCACCAACTCGGTCAAGGGCATCGGCCAGCTGTCGGTGCGGTTGCGGGATGTGGAGATCCTGGTGCTGATCCGGGAGCGCACCCACTGCACGCGGCAGTTGCTGGAGAAGCTGCCCAAGCTCAAGCTGATCGTCCAGACGGGGCGGATCGGCCCGCACATCGACCTGGAAGCCTGTACGCGGCTGGGCATCGCGGTGGCCGAGGGCAGCGGCTCGCCGGTGGCACCGGCCGAACTGACCTGGGCGCTGGTGATGGCCGCGTCGCGACGGCTGACCCAGTATGTGGGCAACCTCAAGCACGGCGCCTGGCAGCAGTCGGGACTGAAGGCGGCCTCGATGCCGGCCAATTTCGGACTGGGCACGGTGCTGCGCGGCAAGACCCTGGGCATCTGGGGCTTCGGGCGCGTGGGGCAGCTGGTGGCTGGCTACAGTCGCGCCTTCGGCATGAGGGTGCAGGTCTGGGGCAGCGAGGTTTCCCGCGAGGCCGCGCGGGCCGAGGGATTCGAGGCTGCGCCCTCCCGCGAAGATTTCTTCGAGACCAGCGATGTCCTGTCGCTGCACCTGCGGCTGGCAGAGGCCACCCGCGGCTGTGTGCGGCTCGAAGACCTGCAGCGCATGAAGCCGACCGCCCTCTTCGTGAACACCTCGCGGGCCGAGCTGCTGGAAGACGGCGCGCTGGTCGCGGGGCTCAACCGCGGTCGCCCCGGCATGGCCGCGGTGGATGTGTTCGAGAGCGAGCCCATCCTCCAGGGCCACCCGCTGCTGCGGCTGGAGAACGCGGTGTGCACGCCCCACATCGGCTATGTGGAGCTCGACAGCTACGAGCAGTATTTCAGCGCCGCCTTCGACGATGTGGTGAATTTCATCCGCGGCGAGCCGACCCATGTCGTCAACCCCGAGGCGCTGAAGGTCAGGCGCAGCAGCTGAGCGGGCTCGGCAGGGCGCGCAGGGTTCAGGCGCCCACACCGCGCTGCCGCACCGCCTCATAGAGGCAGATGCCGCTGGCCACCGAGACGTTGAGGCTCTCCACCGCGCCGGCCATGGGCAGGCTCACCAGCTCGTCGCAGGTCTTGCGGGTGAGCTGGCGCAGGCCGGCGCCTTCGGCGCCCAGCACCAGCGCAAGCGGCTGACGCAGGTCGGCGGCGTAGAGCGTGCGGGGCGCGTCGTCCGAGGTGCCGACCACCCAGACATTGCGCTCCTTCAGCTCACCCAGGGTGCGGGCCAGGTTGGTCACCATGAAATAGGGCACGGTCTCGGCCGCGCCGCTGGCAACCTTGGAGACGGTGGCGTTGATGCCGACCGCATGGTCCTTGGGGGCGATCACCGCATGCGCGCCGGCGCCGTCGGCCACCCGCAGGCAGGCGCCGAGGTTGTGGGGGTCGGTGACGCCGTCCAGGACCAGCAGCAGCGGCGGGCCGTCCAGGGCATCGAGCAGGTCGTCGAGCGACTTGCTGGCGGCGACCTCGGTCACCTTGGCGACGACGCCCTGGTGGCGGTGGGTACCGGACAGCGCCTGAAGGCGCAGCTCGTCGCTCTCGATCAGGCGGGCGCCGGCCTCGCGGGCGCGGTCGACGAACTGCCGCATGCGGGCATCGCGCCGGGTGCCATCGATGTAGAGCTCGAGGATGGAGCCGGGGGCCGTCTTGAGCCGGACGGTGACGGCATGGAAGCCGAAGAGCACGCGGGGAGAGGTCATGCCCCGATTATCGACGCCGCCCTGACGGCAGCGAGGCCGCGTTCAACCCGTTGCGGCTGGCATCAGTCGACGATGCGCCCCGCCTCGATCCTCACCTGCCGGTCGCAGCGTGCCGCGATGCCGCGGTCGTGCGTCACCAGCACCAGGGTCGTCCCCTGCTCGCGCTGCAGCTCGAACATCAAGGCCATCACCCGCTCGCCGGTGGCGAAGTCCAGGCTGCCAGTGGGCTCGTCGGCCAGCAACACGGAGGGCTGCACGACGAAGGCCCGGGCCAGCGCCACCCGCTGCTGCTCACCGCCGGAGAGGATGCGCGGGTAATGGCGCAGCCGCTCGGCCAGGCCCACCCGGGCCAGCATCTCGGTGGCCATGGCGCGGGCGTCGCTGCGGCCCTGAAGCTCCAGCGGCAGCATCACGTTCTCGAGCGCGGTCAGGTTGCCCATCAGCTGAAAGCTCTGGAACACGAAGCCCATGCGCTGAGAGCGGAGCTCGGCGCGGGCGTCCTCGTCCAGGGCGAAGAGATCGGTGCCGGCCACGCGCACCGTGCCGGCGCTGGGCGTGTCCAGCCCCGCGATGATCGCCAACAGGGTGCTCTTGCCGGAGCCCGAAGCCCCCACGATGGCCGCCGATTCCCGCGGCGCCAGCGAGAAATGGATATCGTCGAGGATGATCAGCTCGCCGCTGGAGTCGCGCACCCGCTTGCCGAGGTGCTCGACGGCGATGAGGGGTTCACTCATGGAAGACGGGGCGCGTTCGGTGGATGGCATTCGCAGGGACTGTATCAAGGGCATCCTGGCATGTCTGTCGTGGGGCGGCGCGGGTCTGGGGGTGGCGGCGTCGGTTGCGGCCAAGACGCCGGCCGTGGTGCTGGTGGTCGGTGACAGCCTCTCGGCCGAGTACGGCCTCAAGCGCGGCAGCGGCTGGGTCGCGCTGCTGGCGCAGAAGCTGGCCGAGGAGCGCCCGCCCGGCAGCCCGCGCCCGGTGACCGTGGTCAACGCCAGCGTCAGCGGTGACACCACCTCCGGCGGCATGTCCAGGCTGCCGGCGCTGCTGGACCGCCACCGGCCGGCGGTGGTGGTGATCGAGCTCGGTGGCAACGACGCCCTGCGCGGCCTGCCGCTCGAGATGAGCGAGGCCAACCTCCTGGGCATGGTGCGCGCCGCACGGGTCGCCGGCGCCCGGGTGCTGCTGGCGGGCATGCAGGTGCCGCCCAACTACGGCCGGCAGTACAACGAGCAGTTCGCCGCCCTCTTTGCCCGCATCGCCCGCAACGAGGGCGTGGCGCTGCTGCCCTTCCTGCTCAAGGGCGTGGGCGACGGACCCGACGCCACCGCCTTGTTCCAGGCCGACCGCATCCACCCCAACGAGGCGGCTCACCCCATCATCCTGGGCAATGTCTGGCCGGTGCTGAAACCGCTGCTACCCAAATAAAACTCAGTCGTCCGCCCCGGCTTCCATGCCGGGAAACAGCACCTCGGTGTAGCCGAAGCGGCTGAAATCGCGCACCCGCATGGGATAGAGCGTACCGATGAGATGGTCGCACTCATGCTGGACCACCCGGGCGTGGAAGCCCTCGGCCTCACGCTCGATGGCCTGGCCCCGGGGATCGAGGCCGGTGTAGCGGATGCGGGCGTGGCGCGGCACCACCCCACGCAGCCCTGGCACCGAGAGGCAGCCCTCCCAACCCTCCTCCACCTCGTCCGACAGTGGCGTGATCACCGGGTTGATCAACACGGTGAGCGGTACCGGCGGGGCATCGGGGTAGCGTTGGTTGCGGGCGAAGCCGAAGATCACCACCTGAAGGTCCACGCCGATCTGCGGCGCGGCCAGCCCCGCACCATCGGCCGCCTCCATGGTGTCGAAGAGGTCGGCCACCAGGGCATGGAGCTCGGGCGTGTCGAACTCGCGCACCGGCTGCGCGATGCGCAACAGACGGGCATCGCCCATCTTCAAGATGGTGTGGATGGCCATGTCGACTCCTTGGTGATTGGCGCCCCGGCTGTCGTCCCACGCGGCGGCCTGGCACGCTTTCGAGGCGCGGGAATGGGGCGCGAGAATGGGGCGCGGGAATGGGGCGTGGGAATGGGCTGTGGGAATGGGCCGTGGAAGCGAGGTGGGGCGGGAAGGATCAGCCCGCCGGTGCGGCCAGCAGCGCCAGCAGCCCGGCCTCGTCCAGCACCGCCACGCCGAGCTCCTGGGCCTTGGCGAGCTTGCTGCCGGCCTCGCTGCCGGCCACCACCCAGTCGGTTTTCTTGGAGACCGAGCCGGCCACCTTGCCGGCGGCGGCCTCGATCATCTCCTTGGCCTGCTCGCGGCTGAGGGTGGGCAGCGTGCCGGTCAGCACCAAGGTCTTGCCGGCGAGAGCCCGCGGCGCGGCGTCGGCCTGGGCCTCTCCCTCATGCTCGTCCCAGTGCAGGCCGGCGGCGCGCAGCTGCTCCACCACCTCGCGGTTGTGCGGCTGCGCGAAGAAGGTGGCGATGCTCTGCGCAACCACCGGGCCGACATCGGCCACGGCCTGCAGCGGCTCGGGGCGCGCGTCCATGACGCGGTCCAGCGCACCGAAATGCCGGGCCAACGCCTTGGCGGTGGCCTCGCCCACATGGCGGATGCCCAGCGCGAACAGGAAGCGCGCCAGCGTCGTGCGCTTGCTGCGCTCCAGCGCGTCCAGCAGGTTGGCCGCACTCTTGCCGGCCATGCGGTCCAGGGCAGCCAGGTTGGCCACGCCCAGACGGTAAAGCTCGGGCAGGCTGCGCACCACGCCGGCGTCCACCAGCTGGTCGACCAGCTTGTCGCCCAGGCCCTCGATGTCCATGGCGCGGCGGCCGGCGAAATGCAGCATCGCCTGCTTGCGCTGGGCCGGGCAGAACAGGCCGCCGGTGCAGCGCCAGTCGGCCTCGCCCTCCTCGCGCAGGATGGCACTGCCGCAGACCGGGCAGCGGCCGCCGAGGCGCTGGTACAGGTCGAAAGGCTCGCCGGCGTCGGCAGGCCGGCGCTCCGGCACGACGGCCACCACCTCGGGGATGACGTCGCCCGCGCGGCGCACGATCACCGTGTCGCCGACGCGCACGTCCTTGCGACGGGCCTCGTCCTCGTTGTGCAGCGTGGCGTTGCTGACCGTGGTGCCGCCCACGAACACCGGCTCGAGCTTGGCCACCGGCGTGAGCTTGCCGGTGCGCCCGACCTGGATGTCGATGCCTCGCAGCACCGTCATCTGCTCCTGCGCCGGGTATTTGTGCGCCACCGCCCAGCGCGGCTCGCGGGTCACGAAACCCAGGCGCTGCTGCAGAGCCAGGCTGTCGACCTTGTAGACCACGCCGTCGATGTCGAAGGGCAGCGCGTCGCGCTGCGCGCCGATGCGCCGGTGGAAGGCCACCAGGCCGGCCGCGCCCTGCACCTTTGTCCGCTCGCGGCTCACCGGCAGGCCGAAGGAGGCCAGGGCGTCGAGCACCGCCGAATGCGAGTCCGGCATGGCCTCCCAGCCCTTCACCTCGCCCCACCCGTAGGCAAAGAAGCTGAGCGGCCGCCGCGCGGCGATGGCAGGGTCCAACTGGCGCACCGCACCGGCCGCGGCATTGCGCGGGTTGACGAAGGTCTTTTCCTGTTTGGCGCCCTGG
>CAISYQ010000360.1 GCA_903889735.1 uncultured Methylibium sp. | reverse complement strand
GGTGATCACCCGCACCGACGGCGGCAAGATCGGAGCCGCCTGACGAGGTCGGTCGTTGGATAAAAAAGGGCCGCAGCAGCGGCCCTTGTTTTCTGCCCGCGTCGCCCGAGAGCGGTCACAGCCACTCAAGGTTCGGGCGCGGAGGGCGGCGTGGGGGCCCGGCCCGGGTCGTCCAGATCAAAGGAATCCACGAAACTGAAATACAGCGACGCGTAGAACACGGTCGACAGCATCAGCCCGACCGGCAGCAAGGCGAGGGTGGCCGCCTCGGGGCGCCCCAGGGCGCTGAAGAAGAGTTGCGCCAGCAGCACCAGGGCGAGCGTGGCGGCGAGCCAGGTCAGGCCCATGACGGCGAAGGCGGCCCAGCTGCGCAGACAGGCCAGGACGCTGGCAAAGACCGCCTGGGCCACGCCCATGCGGCCCCAGCTCACCAGGGCCGGCGTGTGCCAGAACACCAGCGACAGCAGCGACAGCGCCACCAACCGCAGCATCAGCGCGAAGCCGACACCGGCCTCCTGCAGGCTCTCGGGCGTGGCCTGGCCCTCGGCCACCGACTGCATGGCCTCGTCGAAGCGGCCACCGTCGAGCTGCTGCACCAGCAGCATCACGATCAGGGTCGACGCCGCATAGACCCCGCCCAGCACCAGCATCCGGCGGCGCAACAGCGGCTCGCGCAGGGCCGCGATCAAGAGGCCGGGGTGGGCCGTCTTGCCGGCCAGCACCACCCGGGTCAGCAGCATGAAGCCGAACGAGGCCATCGGCATCAGGGCCAGCGCCAGCACCGGCCCGATCAAGGGCAGGGTGAGCATCAGCAGGGCGGCCAGCGAGACCAGCGCGAACAGCGCGCCGAAGGCCAGCGGCTGTCGGAAGAAGGCCATGAAGCCGGCGCGCACCCAGACCATGCCCTGGCGCGCCGGGACGGACCGCAGTTTCATGGAGCAGTCCTCACGATGGCAGCGGGTGCCAGGGCAGGGCCACCCGCTGGCGCAGCACCCGCTCGAAATGCGCCGGGTCGTGCGGCACCAGCGTGCTGGCCTCCCGGGGCAGGTGGTGATCCCACAGCCTGGAGACCCAGAAGCGCAGCGCCGCGGCCCGCATCAGCGCCGGCAGCAGCCGCCGCTCGTCGCCGGTGAGAGGGCGGACGGCCTCGTAGGCGCTCACGAAGGCGGTGGCGCGGTCCTCCACCAGCCGGCCGGTGGGCAGGTCGATGCACCAATCGTTGAGGCACACGGCGATGTCGAAGGCCAGCCGGTCGACACCGGCGAAGTAGAAATCGAAGAAGCCGCTGAGCTCGGGCAAGCCGTCCGGCCGGGTGACGAACATCACGTTGTCGCGGAACAGGTCGGCGTGCACCGGGCCGCGCGGCAGCGCCGCATCGGAGGCGGAGGCCGCGAGCTCGTGTTGGAAGTCCAGTTCGGTATCGATGAGTGCGCGCTGGTCGGCGCTCAGGAAGGGCCGCACCAGCGGCACCGTGGCGTCCCACCAAGGCAGGCCGCGCAGGTTGGGTTGTTGGCGCGGGTAGCTGGCACCGGCCAGGTGCATGCGGGCCAGCATCGCCCCGACCTGTTCGCAGTGCGCAGCCGCCGGCGCCAGCGCGTGGCCGCCCGGCAGTCGGTCGACGATGGCCGCAGGCTTGCCGGCCAGCCGGTGGAGGATCTCGCCCTGCGCGTCGGCCTGGGGGCCGGGCACCGGGATGCCGCGCTGCTTGAGGTGCTGCATCAGGTGCAAGTAGAAGGGCAGCTGCTCGAAGCCCAGTCGCTCGAACAGGGTGAGCACGTACTCGCCGCGCTCGGTGCTCAGGAAGTAGTTGGTGTTCTCGATCCCGGCGGTGATGGGCTTGAGCGCCTTCACGGCGCCGAGCCCAACCCGTCGGGCCAGCCCCTCGGCCTCGACCAGGCCGACTTCGGTGAAGACCGCCATGGCGGTCTAGAAGTTCAGCACGCGCCAGACGCTCTGGCCCGCCGCACCCCGGGCCGAACTGGGGCCGGCCGTGAGGTCGCGCCCGGCATCCATCTGCAGCACCTCGTACTCCGCCTTGATCGGGCCCTTGGGTTGCACCTTCGTGCTGCGCACGGCGCCGCGCACATTGACTTCCTCGATGCGGGCGTTGTCGTCCTCGACCACGCTGCGGCGCACCGCGGGCTCGTTCAAGGGCACCTGCTCGGCAGCCACCGGCGCGCGCGCCCTCGGACTCGCATCCTGCGCCAGCGCTGCGGGGGCCAGGAGGCTGGCGGTGAACCCTGCAGCGAGTCCGGCCAGCAGGCGCGGGCACAGGGAGCGGAGGGCAGGAACGGGTGCGAAGATCATGGTTCATTGTAGGACCCGTCGACCCCAGGGCACCGCACCCGCAAGGCCTCAGGACACGGGCGGATGAGGCGCAGGCGAGCGCCACAGACCGGCCACCACAGACCGCCGCCAGCCCGACTTCCAGAGCTCGACCTCAAGAGACCACCCGGCCGCCGCGCCAGAATGCCGGCATGACCGAACATGACGACGCCGGGCTGCTGCTGGTCGATGGCTCCAGCTACCTCTACCGTGCGTATCACGCGCTGCCCGACCTGCGCAATCCCGCGGGTGAGCCCACTGGCGCGGCGCGCGGCATGGTGGCGATGCTCAAGAAGCTGCGCGAGCAGTTCCCCTCGGCCCATGCCGCCTGCGTGTTCGATGCCAAGGGCCCGACCTTCCGGGACGACTGGTACCCCGAGTACAAGGCCCACCGCAAGGCCATGCCGGAAGACCTGGCCCGGCAGATCGCGCCCATCCACGAGGTGGTGAGGCAGCTGGGCTGGCCGCTGCTCGAGATCCCCGGCATCGAGGCCGACGACGTGATCGGCACCCTGGCGCGCGCCGCGGCCGCCCGCGGCCAGCGGGTGCTCATCTCCACCGGCGACAAGGACCTGGCCCAGCTGGTCGACCCGCATGTGACGCTGATCAACACCATGAGCGGCGAGCGCCTCGACGAAGCCGGCGTGCAGGAGAAGTTCGGCGTGCCCCCTTCGCGCATCGTCGACTACCTCACCCTGGTGGGTGATGTGGTCGACAACGTGCCCGGCGTGGAGAAGGTCGGCCCCAAGACCGCCGCCAAGTGGATCGCCGAGCATGGCTCGCTCGAGGGCGTGATGGCCGCCGCCGATGGCATCAAGGGCGTCGCTGGCGAAAACCTGCGCAAGGCGCTGGACTGGCTGCCCACCGGCCGCCGCCTGGTGACGGTGAAGACCGACTGCGACCTGTCGCAGGCCTTGCCCGGCTGGCCCGGCAAGGGTGGTGAGGGCGGCGGCGACCCAGGCTGGCAGGCCCTGGCCTGGCAGGCCATCGACCGCGAGGGGCTGCTGGCCTTCTACACGCGCAATGACTTCCGGGCCTGGCGCCAGGAGATGGAGGCCGCGCTCGGGGGGGCGCCCAAGCCCCCGGCGGCGCCGCGGACGGCGGCCCCATTGGCGGCCGCCAGCGACCCGGCCCAGGATTCGCTGTTCGGCGTTGAGGCGCCCACCGTTTCGGCGGCTGATCCACTGGCCCTGCCGGCCACCCAGCGGATCGACACGCACTACGAGACCGTTCTCAGCTGGGAGGCCTTCGCGGTCTGGCAGACCCGCATCGAGGCGGCTGCCCTGGTGGCCCTGGACACCGAGACCGATTCGCTGGAGCCGCTGCGCGCGCGCATCGTCGGGCTGAGCTTCTCGGTGCGGCCCGGCGAGGCCTGCTACATCCCGCTGGCCCACCGCTACCCCGGCGCGCCCGACCAACTGCCGCTGGACGGGGTGCTGGAGCGGCTCAGGCCCTGGCTGGAGAACAGCGCCCGCCCCAAGCTCGGCCAGAACATCAAGTACGACCAGCATGTCTTCGCCAACCACGGCGTCCAGGTGCAGGGCTATGCCCACGACACCATGCTGCAGAGCTATGTGCTGGAGGCGCACAAGCCCCACAGCCTGCAGAGCCTGGCCAGCCGCCACCTGGGCCGCGAGGGCCTCAGCTACGAGGACGTGGCCGGCAAGGGCGCGAGCCAGATCCCCTTCGCCCAGGTTGATCTGGAACGCGCGACCGCCTATTCGGGCGAGGACAGCGACATGACGCTGCATGTCCACCAGGTGCTGTGGCCGCAATTGGAGGCCGAGCCCCGGCTGCGCCATGTGTACGAGCACATCGAGCTCCCGGCCTCGCGGGTGCTGCTGCGCATCGAGCGCCACGGC
>CAISYQ010000359.1 GCA_903889735.1 uncultured Methylibium sp. | reverse complement strand
TGCCCCCCGAGGGGGCGCAGGAAACCTTGGGAGCGGCCCGGCGGTTTCCTGGTCTGACGGCCCCCACGGCCGGGCTGGCGCCCGGCCTGCCCCCCGAGGGGGGCAGGAAACCTGGGGAGCGGCCCGGCGGTGTCCTGGTCTGACGGCCCCCACGGCCGGCCTGGCGCCCGGCCTGCCTCCTTGAGGGATCGCGTGAGGACTCTTCAGCCGCTGTGCGCAGGCCGCACCCGAATCCGCGATCATGTGCCCGTTCAGCCGCTCGAGTGCCGGCGGCGCCGAAGGGCGGCGCGCGGCGAGTGACCGTCACGGGAGTCCCCAGCCATGGCCAGCCAGAAAACCGCGAGCAGCCCTTTCGAGCAGTCCTTCATGTTCCACATGATCCGGGACTTCTTCCTGCTGCTGCTCCTGGTGGCGGTGGTGGAGCTGGGCATCCGCTACGCCTCCCTGCGCTATGACTTCAGCCGCCAGGAGCCGGCCCGCGTGAACCAGGCCGCCCAGCAACTGGCCAACGACGTCAAGGCCATCATGCTCAACTCGGCCGGCCCGATGGCCGCGCAGACGGTCTACCCCATCCTCAACCGCAACTACGAGAACCTGGGCTTGTCGATCGCGGTGGTGCCGGCCCCGGTGACGGTCGAGTCGATGAAGGTCTCGTTCCGCATGGACGTCCAGGGCCTGCGTCCGAGCTGGCGGGAGGGCCCGAACCAGGAGGCTTCGGCCGATCTGCGGGCCGAGCAGTTCTGCCTGGGTTGCCACGTCAAGGCCAAGGTGGGCGATGTGCTGGGAACGGTCAGCGTGCGCAGCTACCTGGACCGCAAGGAGGCCGCCTGGTGGCAGGAGGTGCGGCTGACGACCGGGGCGCTCAGCCTGAAGATCCTCGTCCACACCATCCTGCTGTTCCTGCTGCTCAAGGTGCGCATGGCGCCGCTGCTGGTCCTGCGCGCCACCGTGTCCGACCTGGCGCGGGGCGTGATCGACCTGTCGCCGCGCGCCAGCGTGAAGACCGCCGATGAATTCGGCGAGCTGGCCCAGGACCTCAACCATTTCCTGGATCGCATCGGTTTCATCGTGAAGGATCTCGACCGCATCCTCAGCGAGGTCGTGTCGGTGGGCACCCGGTTGGGTGCGCTGAACCGTGATCTGGAGCAGAAGGTCGACGGCATGCGCGACACCGCCCTGCGGGCGCTGGGCGAGGGCGCACAGCGCAGCCTGGACGCGCAGCTCGTGACCGCGCGCGAGGCGGGGGCTTTCGAGGCCCTGGAGGCCACGCTCGCCCAGGCGCTCGACGCGGTCGGGCCAAGGGGCGAGGCCCCTGCAGCCGGCGAGGCCCTGCGCGCCCATCTGGCGCGCCTGCGCCAGAGCTTCGCGGTCGTGTCCGGGGCCATGAAAGAGAGCGTGCCGCCCATCCTGGTCGCGGAGGCGCAATCGGCCGAGTACCGGGCCTTTGCCCAGTCCCTGCGGGAGATGGCCCTGCTCGAGGCCAGCATGCAGAACGTGGCCGAGTCGGGCCGCCTCGTGCTGCAGCGCCTCTCGCCGGCCAAGAAGGCCGGCGCGGTCGAGTGACCATCCTCGCGACGGCCCCAGACCCATGCCGAAACACAGGAACTTGAGATGAACGACGACCCGCGCTGCTGCGGCAGCGGCACCTGCATCATCGACCCGGAGGGCCGTTGCTGGTGCGGCCAGCAATGGGATGGCGAGAAGATGGCCAGCCCGCCGTTGGCGCCCGACCCGGTCACCGCCGGCGACAGCGAGCCTGCGCAGGAGCCCGGTCCGGCCTGAAGCTGGGGGCGGGCCCGGGTGTCAGCTACTGGGTCTCAGGTGCCGGGCCAAGGCCATGCCCCGAACAGCCAAGCCGGCAGCGAGAAGCTGCCGAAGGCGAGCACCGTCGAGCTCATGATGCTGCGTGCTGTTCTCAATCGCCGCGCGATGACAGGGCGCTCTTGGCAGCGATGAAGAGCAGGATGACGACGATGAACACGCTGGGCAAGCCCGGCAGGAAGGCGATGATGCTGATCAGGTCCGTCTTGCCGAGGGGGTTGTCGCCGATCGTCAGGCCGCGGTTGCCGGCCGCGTTGCCCAGCCAGTAGAACAGCGTGAAGGACCAGGCGACGTAGATGAAGCCATAAGCGGTGAGCTTCTGCATCAGCGGGCTCAGGCGGAGCTTGGGCATCGCCAAGGCCACGATCACGACCAGCACGCCGTTCAGCGCACCCCCCGTGTGCGCCCGCACCCAGCCTTCGCTCGTGCCGTAGATCGGTAGCGGCAGGATATGGCCTGGCCAGATCTCCAGCCCTCCCAGCAGCTTGAACATCAGCATGAAGCCGGCGAACATCGCGGCCAGGATCACAAGCAGGCCGTTGCCGATC